>CAZHFS010000011.1:0-22824 GCA_964531885.1 uncultured Propionivibrio sp. | reverse complement strand
CGAGACCTATTTGTATTACATCAAGAACATGCAGCTAGGCTCGCTTGAGTACCTTGGCTTGCGTTACAGCGAAGACTGCCTTGGTCCGGCGCGCGATTACGTGATCGGCGTATCGAAGCGATCACGCCATTACGCGGAAATACCGGTTGCGGACTCAGGGCACGCTGGCGGTTTAACACAGATCGATCCTGGCTCGCTCATCGGTCGCCTGCGTCAGGCCTTGCAGGAAATGCAGGCGAGCGGCGAGGCTCAGCGCCTTGTCGACCGGCGGCTAGCGCGTTAGTAAGGGGTTGATCAACGGCAGTACGGGCCGGGTGGATAACTCGTTTGTGTTGCCCAGTATTTGCGGAAGCGCTGTTTTCTTTGGCGCTGCCTGCTGGGGCGCCTTGTATTACATCCCGCTTGTGGGGTGCTTCAGGACAACCTCCGTGAAGCAGGGAACAGCCGGAGGCAATGAGCCTCAGGCCTGTTTCCGAATGTTTCCAACTGGCTCCGACTGATTCCGATTCGCCGGGCTGATAGCCGAGAGCGCCCAGGCCGACTACAGGGCGGCTTCGACGAGCCTCACCCAGTAGGCGACCCCAAGCGGAAGGATGTCGTCGTTGAAGTCGTAGTGCGGGTTGTGCAATGAACAGCCCCCGCTGCCGGGACCGTTGCCCAGCCAGACATAACAGCCGGGCTTTTCCTGCAGCATGTAGGCGAAATCTTCTGCGCCCATTGAGGGCAGTTCACTGGTTCTCACGCGTCCTTCCCCCAGCGCGCTGCGTGCCGCACGGTGGCATAGCTCGGCTTCCGGCGCGCTATTGATCGTCGGCGGATAACGTTGGTCGTAGCGTATTGCGATCTGCGCGCCGTAGGTGCCGGCGATGCCGGCGCAGATGCGTTCGATGGATCGTTCGACGAGTTCCTGCACCTCGGGTTTGAAGCTGCGGATCGTCCCGCGCAGGGTGGCGTCGTCCGGGATGACGTTGCTGGCCTCACCCGCGTGGATTTGAGTCACGCTGATGACAGCCGACTCGCAGGGGTGGACATTGCGCGCCACGATCGATTGCAGCGCGAGCACCAATTGGCTGGCAACGAGCACGGTGTCCACACCCTGATGCGGCATGGCGGCGTGGCAGCCGTGACCGCGCACGGTGATTTCGAAGACGCAGGTTCCGGCCATCACCGGACCGGGCATGATGGCCATTTCACCGACCGGAATGCCTGGCCAGTTGTGCAAGCCATACACGGCATCCATCGGAAACTGGCGGAACAGGCCGTCGGCGATCATTTTGGCCGCACCGCCTTCCGATTCCTCGGCGGGTTGGAAAATGAAGTACACGGTGCCTGAAAAATCGAGCGTATCCTTTTTCTCCGCGAGATAACGCGCTGCGCCAAGCAGCAAGGTGGTATGCCCGTCGTGGCCGCAGCCATGCATGACGCCGGGGTGGCGCGAGCGGTGCGGGAAATCGTTCTTTTCGTGCAGGGGGAGGGCATCCATGTCGGCGCGCAGACCAATGGCGCGCGGGCTGTCGCCCTTGCGCAGGATGCCGACGACCCCGGTGCCAGCGAGCCCGCGGTGGACTTCGAGTCCGTAGGCGGCAAGTTCGCGGGCGACAAGGTCGGCGGTGCGCGTTTCCTTGTAGGCGAGTTCCGGGTGGGCATGGATGTCGCGGCGAATGGCGACGAGGTCGGGGAGGTAAGGCAGCTCGATTGGGCGCATAGGCAAACCTGAAGGAACGGGAAGCTACTAGTGTAAGCCAAGTCGGACGAACCGGCTTGTCGCTGCAACCTGCATTCCGCTATGCTGGATGGTATGCACATTGTGATCATCAGCGGCCTATCCGGCTCGGGCAAGTCGATCGCCCTCAACATCCTTGAGGACGCCGCCTACTATTGCGTGGACAACCTGCCCTCCTCTTTGTTGCAAGGGTTGGTCGACGAAGTTGGTCGCCAGGGTTACGACAAGCTCGCCGTGGCCATCGACATCCGCGGGGGAGAGAGCATCGACAAACTCCCGCAGCAGCTGGCAGATTTGCGCGCGCGCGGTTTCTCGCCGCAGTTCATCTTCCTTGATGCCAAGACCGATACCCTGCTCCTGCGTTACTCCGAGACCCGGCGCCGTCATCCACTGGCTGCGGCCTTCGGCACCCTGGCCGAGGCGATTGCTGAAGAACGCGAAAGGCTGGCGCGCGTTGCCGAAATCGGGCACCGCATCGATACCAGCGGGCTCAAGCCCAATGCCCTGCGTGACTGGATCCGTCAGTTCGTATGCGGTGATGCGCCCCGCGAGTTGACCTTGGTCTTCCAGTCCTTTGGTTTCAAGCGTGGGGTTCCGCTTGATGCCGAACTCGTCTTTGATGTGCGCTGCCTGCCCAACCCTTACTATGAAAAATCGTTACGCCCGCTGACCGGGCGTGATCAGCCGGTGATCGACTTCCTCGATGGTGAGCCCGAGGTTCAGCGCATGCGTGAGGACATTGCCCGTTTCGTCGGCGACTGGTTGCCAAACTATGTGCGCGACAACCGGAATTACCTCACGGTCGGGATCGGTTGTACCGGTGGTCAGCACCGCTCGGTCTATCTTGCCGAAACACTGAGGCCCCTGTTTTTCGGACGGGCTCGTGTGTTGGTCCGCCACCGCGAACTCGCTCCGGCACTGCAAGGCCTGCTTTGATGCGTTGGTCTGACCTGCTTCGGCCGGGCGATTGGCTGCTGGCTGGTTTGGGTCTGCTCGGCTGTGTCGTGTCGTTTCCCTTGGCCTGGGAGGCCGGACAGGCAGACAAGGCGGTTGTGCGGCTTGCCGGCGAAGTATTCGCCGAACTCGATCTTAGCCGGAATCGCCGACTTGAGGTTCCCGGGCCTCTGGGGGTGACGCTGATTGCCGTGGAGCGCGGCCGGGTGCGCGTGGTCTCAGATCCTGGCCCACGCCAGTATTGTGTGCGTCAAGGCTGGCTTGATCGGCCTGGAGAGATCGCCATCTGTGCGCCGAACGAAATCAGCGTGCAGGTGCTTGGTCGGCGAGGTGGCTATGACTCGCTCAGTTATTAGATTCGTAGTCACTGCCGAGGATCATCGCGTGGCGCGGCTCGCTGCCGCAGCGATTGCCTTGTCGCTGGTCGATGCTGCCATCCCGATGCCTTTGCCCGGTGTCAAACCCGGCCTGGCGAATATCGTCACGCTCATCGTACTTGCCCGATATGGCTGGTCGACGGCCGTCTGGGTCAGCGCTCTGCGCGTGCTGGCCGGCGCACTCCTGCTAGGGCAGCTTCTGACCCCCGGGTTTTTCCTGAGCCTTGCCGGGACACTGTTCAGCCTTGTGGCGCTGGCGGCGGTATCGCGCTTGCCGCGCTCGTTTTGCGGCCCTGTCGGCTGGAGCATCGTTGCTGCTTTTGCCCACATCACAGGGCAGGTTGCCGTGGTGCGCCTGTGGCTGATTCCGCATGATGGGGTGTTTTACCTCGTGCCGATTTTTGCCGTTGCTGCGCTTGGCTTCGGTATCATCAATGGTCTCATTGCCGCACGCCTGTTGGCTGAGTCTGCTCAATCTGCCAACTCTGCGGCAACGTCCACGCCTGGAAACCTAAATCCATGACCAAGACAGTCTGCCTTGCCCTGACCGGTGCTTCCGGTATGCCGTATGGCCTCCGTTTGCTGGAGTGCCTCCTTGCCGCAGGTTGCCGCGTGCAACTGCTGTATTCCCAGGTGGCATCCATTGTTGCCCGCCAGGAAATGGACGAGGATCTCCCCGCCCGCGCCAGCGAAGCCGAGGCACAATTGCGTCTGCGGTTTGCTGCGTTGCCCGGCCGGCTTGACGTCTACGGCCGGGAGGAGTGGTTTGCCCCAGTGGCTAGTGGCTCCAATCCTCCCGATGTCATGGTCGTCTGTCCGTGCACCATGGGAACCCTGGCCTCGATTGCACAAGGGCTGGCCAGCAACCTCATCGAACGCGCGGCAGATGTGGTCCTCAAGGAAGGCCGGCTGCTGGTTCTGGTGCCGCGCGAGACCCCGTTCTCGGCCATTCATCTGGAGAACATGCTGCGTCTGGCACGTGCGGGGGCGGTAATCCTGCCACCTAACCCGGGTTTTTACCATCACCCGCAAAACGTGAGCGATCTCGTCGATTTTGTTGTGGCACGCATTCTCGACCGCATCGGCGTGGCGCATCGCCTGATGGCCCGCTGGGGTGAAGAATCCGATGTCGGGGAGGACTCGGCTTGAGCCTGTTTTCTTCGCTTTTTTCCGGCGCCCCGGCTTCCGAAGCCGAGCGCCTTTCTATCCCGCTTTTTCCCCTGAGTACGGTGCTATGCCCGGGAGGGCGCCTGGCGCTCAAGATTTTCGAGCAACGTTACCTCGACATGACGGCGGCTTGCCTCAAAAACCGGACCCCCTTTGGCGTCTGCCTGATTGCGCAGGGCAAGGAGGTCGGCGAGGTGGCTGAACCGCATCGGGTGGGTACGCTTGCGCACATCGCCGAAGCCGACATGGAGCAATTAGGCATCCTCCAGGCCGTGGTGCGCGGCGGACGACGTTACCGCATTCTGGAGACGCAGGCGCAGCGCGACGGGCTATTACGTGCGAACGTCGAACTGCTTCCCGAGCCGGCGCCTTGTCAGGTTCCCGAGGCCTTGAATGGCGTGCTTCCGTTACTTAAACGCGTGGCGGCTGACCTTGGCGTGCAGCGATTGCCTGAACCGCATGCCTTCGATGACGCAGTATGGGTCGGCTACCGGCTGACCGAGATCGTGCCAGTGCAGGCGCTGGCCAAGCAAAAGCTGCTTGAACTCGACGATCCACTGTCCAGACTGGAAATCCTGCATACCTACCTTGCGCAGCGGCGCTTGGTCTGAGCGCCTAAGTCCGCGTCGTTCAGGCGGCAAAGGTATCCCAGGCGAATTTGACGATCAGTGCGCAGACCACGAGCAGGAATGCCTTGCGCACGAAAGCGCTGCCATGGCGCAAGGCCATGCGTGTGCCGAAGAATGAGCCGCTGACGTTGCCGACGGCCATGACCAGAGCGCCAGCGGCGATGAAGTAGCCGTTCGGTGCAAAATAGCTGATGGCGGCGACGTTGGTGGCGACGTTGACAATCTTGGCAACCGCCGAAGCGTGGAGGAAATCGAAGCCGAACACGCGGATCAGCAGGAGGATCAGGAAACTGCCCATTCCCGGCCCGAAGAATCCATCATAGAACCCGGCCAGCGCCCCGATGCCGAAAGCGAGCAGGGTTTCCGTCCGGCCATCATGACGAGGCGCGTGAACCACGCCGAATTCCTTGCGCCAGAATGTGTACGCCGCGGCCACGATGAGCAGGATGAGGATGGTCGGGCGTAGCACCTCACGCGGCAGCCAGGCGACAGAGAGTGCGCCCAGGAAGGAGAAAACGAAGGCCGCCACGGTGGCTGGCAGGACGGTACGCCAAGGCATGCGTACCCGCCGGGCGTAGCCGATGGCGGCATTGGCGGTGCCGAATACGCTGGCGATCTTGTTGGTGCCGAACAGGGTGGCCGGCAGTTCGCGCGGCAGGATGGTAAACAGCGCGGGGACCTGGATCAATCCGCCACCACCGACCACGGCATCGATGAAACCGGCAAAGAGCGAGGCGGCCGCGAGTACGGCAAGTGGGACGAATTCGATTTCCACGATCAGGGTCTTGGGTGCGATAGCCGCGTGGCTGCGGCCGGAAAGGGTGATGCCGCCAGAAAGAAAACGGCCCCGCTAAGCGGGGCCGATATGATACGTCGCCGGATGCTTATTTGGCGACCGGATTCTGCAGCAGATCGACGGTGGCCGTCGCGATCAGAGCGATCGCGTTGGTCATTACGCCTTCGTCGAAGTCGAAGCGCGAGTCATGATGCCCGGCGGCAATTTCACTGCCGACCACCATGTAGGCGGCTACGCCGCCACGCTGCTGCACACGTTCCATGAAATAGGTGCAATCTTCGCTGCCGCCGAGGTCGGCGTTGGCGACCTGATCCTGGAACAAGCCGCTGTTTTCGGCCACTTTGCGCAGTCGGTCGCCCAGCACTGCATCGCTATCGCACCCGGCGGCGCCACCCATTTCGGTGATTTCTACCTTGACGCCGTACATCGCTGCCGAGGCGTTGATGATGCGTACCGCCTCTTCGTAGACGTATTCGTTGATCGCGCTTGTGGTGCCGCGCGTCTCGATCTTGAGAACGGCATTGGCCGGGACCACGTTGCGCCCCGTGCCGGCATTGAGTACGCCAACGTTGATGCGTGAGGCGCCGGCGCTATGCCGGGAAATGGCGTGCAGGTTGAGGGCCGCAGTCGCGGCCGCGAGCAGGGCATTGCGTCCGGTTTCCGGCGCACCGCCGGCGTGGGCCGGAACGCCCGTGTAGGTGGCATCGATCTTGGTCGTGGCGAGGAAGCCAGAGGTTGCACAGCAGACAGCGCCGGATTTGCGCAGGACAAAGCCGAGGTGCATGCCGAGCATCATGTCGACGTCGTCGACGACACCGGCCATGACCATGGCCTTGGCACCGCGCACGCCTTCTTCGGCCGGCTGGAAGACCAGCTTGACCGTGCCGCACAATTCGTCTTTGATCTTCGCCAGCACTTCGGCAACCCCCAGGCCGATGGCCGTATGGCCATCGTGACCGCAGGCATGCATTGCCCCGTGATTGACCGAGGCAAACCCTTCACGGAACGGCCGGTGGGTTTCTTCCTTGGCTTCGACGACGTCGTTGGCGTCCATGTCGAAACGCAAGGCCACCGTCGGCCCTGGCTTGCCGCCACGCAGGATGCCGACGACGCCGGTTTTGCCACCCTGCATTTTGGCCACCCAGGCCGGGTTGGCGCCCTGATCCAGCGCGCGCTGGGCGTGCTTGTCGAGCTCTGCCGCAGAAGGCACACCCATCATGCCTTCTTCGGCGACGACCTGAGCGCCGGCGAGCACTTCGTAACCGAGCGCCGTGAGCGCGTCGGCGACGACCGAGGCCGTGCGGAACTCGGTCCACGCGGCTTCGGCATGGCGGTGCAGATCGCGCCGCCGTTCGATGACCTTGGCTTCGAGCGCCTTGGCCAGTTCCGTGATGCGTTGTGTCATGCCACTTCCTTTACAGACGACGTTACAACTGGATCACCATGACCGCGATGGCGGCGAGCAGACAGCCGATGCCGTTGCGTTTGGTGATTTCGATCGGGTTGATCTTGGCCAGGCCCGCACAGACGATGGCCGCGCCGGCCACCGGCGACATGGTGCGACCGAGCGAACCGCTCAGCAGGGCGGTCGAGCCCATTTCCATGATCCCGTAGCCGAAGTCCTTGGCGTGCGGGGTGATCGCGCCGTTGAAGGCCAGCGTGGCTGCGTCGCCCGAGCCGGAGAGGATGGCGATGATGAACGGGCCGAAGGTCGCGCCGAACTGGGCGATCTGCTGCGAGTTTTTCATGGCGTCGATCAGGGCCTGGGTCAGGCCGACGGCCTGCATACCGGCGGTGAACACGGCGGCGGCGACGATGATCCCGATGACGCTGCCGTAGGCTTCGCCGAGGCCGGCCCAGAACTGCTTGGAGATCGTCGAGGGCTCCTTGATCATGGTCAGGAAGCCGAGGAACACACCGATCATCATGGCCTGAGGCACGGTGACTGCCCAGGGCAGCAGATCAAACTGTTTGCTGCCCAGAACGAGCAGGACCAGCGGCACGACCGGGATCAGCGCCTTCAGGAAATTGACCTTGAAACCGTCGTCCTTCTGCACCACGTCCGGCGACATGTAGCCCGTGTTCTCCTTGCGGACAAAGGCGACCAGGGTGAGCGAGATGGCAACGATAGCCATACCGACCAGCGCGGCATTGGTCGACGTGGCAATGACTGCCATCGCGTCGGTGCCCGCCAGTTTGGCGACGAAGGGGTTGTGCGAGTTGCCCGGGTTGAAGACGCTACCCCAGGTGCCGGCCATGACTGCGCTGGCGGCGATGGCAGGATGCACACCGGCGCCGATCAGGGTCGGGATGAGCACGGCGCCGACGGCGGCCGCACATCCGGCCGCACTCGGCAGGGCGATGTTGATGGCAAAGGTGGCCACCACCGCGCCGGGGATCAGCACTGGGCCGAGCTTGCCGAGGTGCCCAGCGATGAGATGCACGAGATGGGCATCGCACTTCGTCACTTTCATGACAAATGCAAAGCCCATGACCATACAGATGACTGTCACCAGGGCCGGGTTGACCATGGCTTTGGTGAAGGCGTCCATCGCGCCTTCGAAGCCTTTGAGCAGACCGGTGCCAAGTAGCAGCATTGTCAGACCGGACACGAACAGCACCATGCGTGTCTCGTACTGCCGGATGATCGCCACGAAAGTGAGGACCACAATGAGTGCGCCAATCCAGACCATACATAACCTCCGTTGTACTTGTGTGTTAATAAATGCAAAACAGGCACATCATAATCTGGCCCTGCGCTTAGGTCAAAGGAAGCAGGACCGCATCGAGAAGCACCTCTGTCCCCAGAACGAGATCGCTGATGGACATGGCTTCAGCGGGATTGTGTGAGCCGTTCTGGTTACGTATGAATAGCATAGCCGATGGAATGCCGGCGTTGGAGAAAACCGCGGCATCGTGCCCGGCACCGCTCGGCACGTCCTCGAGCTTGAGCGCAAGTTTTTCACCACAGCGGCGCAGGTTGTCGCTCCACGTCGGATCGAGTGCGGCGGGGGCCGTCACCACCTTGCGGTCGAACTCGAAACGTACCCCGCGCTCTTTTTCGATCGCGGCGCACTCCTCGCGCATCAGGGTGTAGAAGCGATCCATGGTTTCCGCGTCCTGGCTGCGGACTTCGAAGCTGAAGCCCATTTCACCCGGAATGACCGAGACCGCATGCGTCTTGGCCGGGGTGGCACAGATGCCGCTGGTCATTACCATGTCCATCCCCATCTGTAGCAGAACGCCCCAGTGCGCGTCGAGGCGCGAAAGCAGGTCGGCTACGGCCAGCACGGCATCCTTGCGCAACCAGCGTGGTACGGCGCCCGAGTGCCCGGTTTCGCCGAGGCAGCGAATCTGATTGTGGCGGATGTTGCCGCGGATGCCGCTCACGACGGCGACCGGCCATTCACGCGCAACCATCACCGGTCCCTGCTCAATGTGCAGTTCGAGGTAGGCGGCCACGTTGTGCGGTCCGATCAGGGCTTTGCCCTGCTGCACGATGTCCATGTCGACGCCTGCCGCGGCCATGGCCTCGGCCAGGGTTTTGTCGCCGTTCCGATGCTTGGCGGCAAGTTCGGTTGCGCCGAGTTGCCCGAACAGGGCGAGCGAGCCAATGTAGGCCTTGCCGTACCAGGCACTTTCTTCGGCACGCATGGCGAGCACCCGAACCGGACGCGGCGGTTTCTGCCCCTGGCGCAGGATTTCGTGCAGAACCACGATGCCGCTGACCACGCCCGCCAGTCCGTCGTAGTTGCCTCCCTGCGGCACCGAGTCGACGTGCGATCCGATTAGCGTACATGGCTCTGTTCCGTCGTCGTCGGGCAAGCGGATCCACAGATTCTGCAAGGCGTCGCGTTCGGCCGTCAGGCCTAGCGTGCTGGCCTGGTTGGCCAGCAGGAGCAGCGCCGTTTCTTCTCCGGCCCCAAAACATTCGCGGGTGATGCCTTGGGTGTCGCGGGTGGCATCGGCGATTTCCTTGAGCAAGCGCTCGGCGAGTTCGTGCATTGGTTTCATGCGCAAGACCTTTCTTTCTGAGTCAATAGCGCGGGTGTCGCGCGATTGGAATGAATGAGAGAGGACACAATGGATCGACGGATGGTGGTTCCGAGATCATCGCGATTGTTCGGGGTCCGGATCGCTGCTCGAACGTGTTCCGGTTGTTTTTGCATGCACTGCACTCCTATGAATCTGGTCACCTGAGCGACCCTGCAGTCGCACACTTTAGCCTGCCAGGCGCAAGGTAACCAGCGAATAATCCCTTAACGAGCTTTTCCAAATGACGAACTCTCGTCGCACGCATGCCTCCCCTGCTAACATGACGCAATGGATGAGACCCCGGTGCTTTCCCCGTTGCGTACTTTTGTTCGTCAGATCGATCTGGCGACGCTCGACCTGTTCGTCCTGATCTGCCAGACCGGCAGCATCGGCGCGGCAGCCGATCAGGGTCAACTGGCGATTTCCTCGGTCAGCAAACGGATCAAGGAACTCGAAACCGCCGTGCGCACCCCCCTGCTGGTTCGGCATGCCCGAGGGGTTGTCACCACGCCGGCGGGCGAGTGCTTGCTGCGTCATGCGCAGGAACTCCTGCATGGCGTAGAACGCTTGCGCAGCGAGCTCGAAGAATTTGCCCAGGGGGTGTCCGGGCATGTGACAGTGTTTGCCAGTGCTTCGGCGGTCGAGCAGTTCCTCGCTTCCGAGCTGGCTGGTTTTGCACGCCACAATCCGGAAATTTCGGTCGATCTCTCTCAGCGCGCCAGTCACGAAGTCCTGATGGCCGTGCGTAGTGGACAGGCAGATCTCGGCTTTGCCGACACCCAGGATGACATGCCGGAACTCGAGAGTCGCCCCTATCGCCAGGAGCGACTGGTGCTGGTCGTGCCAAAACAGCATGAATTGGCACGCGAGGAGGCCGTGAGCTTTGCCCGCGCCTTGGATCATGACTTGATCGGCCTGCGTGGCAGCAGCACCATCCAGCGTCAGCTTGAGCAGGCCGCAGACGACGCAGGCGGGGTGATCCGCCAGCGGATCAAGGTAGCCAGCCTGTCGGCCCTGTGCCGTATGGTCGAGGGGGGGCTGGGCATCGCCGTTATGCCGCAAGGAGTGTTGCACGCGCAGGCGCGGCGCGGCCAGCTGCGCGGCGTACAACTCACCGACGCCTGGGCTGTGCGCGAATTGCGCGTTTACGCCAAGCACTTTGATGCCCTGTCGCCCGCTGCGTTGCGTTTTCTGGCGCATTGCCAGAAGCATGCTCAAGCTTGATATCGCCCTCCAGCCTAAGCCGTTTGCCTCCATCACTCCGTTTTGTTTCTACCCGGCCGTTGTTACTGAAATCGGGTAATCCATTTGCGGAATGACACGTTATCCTGACGATGGAGGCGCATGTTCATGCATGCTTTCCAGCGAGCTGGCAAGAGGCCTCTCGATTTGGCTGGCGTCCTTCCGACCACTGAACGATAGGCTGCGCTGGCCAGTCAAAACCACATGATTCACCGCTTAAGGAGCGATGTATGCAAAAGATGATTTCGGTAACGCTGCTTGGTTTGGTCGCTGCCTTATCCGTGGGGTGTGCAGCGCAAAGCAGGCAGCAAGTCTATGGCGATCCCGGTTATCACCAGGCACAGTCCGATGTGCGCGGCACGGTCGAGGGGATTGAGCGGGTAGCCGGAGAACAGCAGGCAACCGGTCTGGGTGCGATCGGCGGCGCGGTGGTCGGCGGCCTGCTTGGCAATCAGGTCGGAGGCGGCACCGGCAAAACCGTGGCTACGGTCGTCGGCGCCGCAGCGGGGGCCTATGGTGGGCATCAGGCCGAGAAACACTATGCCGGTAGCAAGGAAAGCTATCGCATCACCGTACGGGCGAGAGACGGCCGTCTATTGACCTATCAGCAGCAGGACCTTAACGGTCTGCGGGTTGGTGATCATGTTCGCGCTGGCCCGAACGGCGTCTTCCGCGACTGAGGCGGCCTGAGGCAGCACGGTCAGGTCACTGCGCCCCGTGGCATCGCGAGCTGCCTTCTTGCTGCCTCAAATGCTGTCTAAAGAACGCCCAGTTTGCGTGCCGACGCACGCAGTTCCTGCCTGAAATCGGGGTGAGCGATACCGATCAGCGCTTCTGCGCGTTGTCTGGCCGTTTTGCCGCGCAACTGTGCTACGCCATACTCGGTGACCACGTAGTTGATGTCGTTCTTGGTGGTGCTTACGTGTGTTCCAGGCGAGAGCGTCGGGACGATCCGGGAGATCGAATCACCCTTGGCGGTCGAGGGTAGCACGATGATCGCCTTGCCCCCACGCGAGCGGTTTGCTGCGCGCACGAAGTCGGCTTGTCCGCCGGTACCGGAATAGGGCGTGCAGCCGAAACTTTCCGAGCCGCATTGCCCGATCAGGTCGATCTGCAGGGTCGCGTTGATGGCAATCAGGTTGTCGTTGAGGCCGGCGATGGCCGGATCATTGGTGACATCAACGGGTTGCATTTCCAGCGCGGGATTGCGGTGCATGAAGGAGTAAAGGCGTTTTGAGCCCAGGGCAAAGGTCGCCAGCATCTTGCCCGGATTGATGTTCTTGCGCTGATTGGTGACCACGCCCTTTTCCACCAGGGATACGATGCCATCTCCGAGCATTTCGGTGTGGATGCCCAGGTCGCGCTTTTCGGTGAGCTGCATGACCACGGCATCGGGGATGCCGCCATAACCGATCTGTAGGGTGGCGCCATCCGGGACAAGTTCGCCCACATAGCGGCCGATCGCCTCCTGTACAGGCTCGATTTTCGGTAGTCCGACTTCGGGAAGGGCATCGAAACTTTCGACGAGCGCCGCCACTTGTGAGATGTGCACCTGACAATTGCCGCCTACCTGCGGGACGTTTGGATTGACTTCAAGAATGACGGCACGCGCCTTGGCGATCGCGGCCATCGTGTAGTCGGCGGCCAGACCGAGCGAAAAATAACCCTCGTCGTCCATTTCCGAAGCCATCGAAACAACGACATCGGCCCGATTGAACCCCTCGTTGATGAGGTGCGGTATTTCGTAGAAATGGTTGGGGATGAAGTCGACCCAGCCGGCGTGCCCGCCCGGGCGCGAGACAGCGCTGAAGAAATACGCGGTATGCCTGACGTTTTCGGCGGTCTCCGGATCGAAATAGGCAAATTTGCGAAGCGGCAAGGTCTGTGCGACGCGAACATTGCGCAGGGCGCGCCGCTGCTCGGACAGTGCCTCGAGCAGGGCCGGCGGTTCGCCGACTCCGGTCGGCACGATGATTACATCGTCGTTGTGGACAAGGCCTATCGCCACGTCCGGCGTGGTCAGCTTTTTCTTGTACTCGTCTTTTACGGACATTCTCTGCCTCTTGATTGAATGGTTCCTGCCGCGCCGCTGTTCTCCCTGGGCGTCGGAGGATCGGTCAGTTGGTGTAGATGACTACGGCAAGCACTTTCGCGATGCGCTCGCCAAGGCCGTGAAAGGTGTGCGGCCGTGCCGAATCGAGGTAGGCGCTGTCGCCGGTTTCCAGCCGGTAACAGTGCCCGTCGTAAAAAAGCTCGACCGCGCCATCGACGACATAGACGAATTCCTGGCCGTCGTGCGTGATGGGTACCCCTGCCTTGGCTTGCGGATCGAAGCTGAGCATGAAGGGTTCCATCAGGTGACCTGCCGTACCGGGTCGGGTCAGCGACGTGTAGGCATAGCTTTGCTCGGTATCGCCCTGCACGCCGGCGTGCGATTCACCCGAGCGGCAGATGGTCAGCGCATCGGATACCGTGCCGCCGCCGTGCAGCAGCCCGGCCATTTTCGAGCCGAATACCCGCGAGAGCTGGATCACTGCCCCGATTGCCGGGACGGCGGTGCCATCCTCATAGGCCTGCAGGCGAGCTTCCTCGATGCCGGTCAGCTTGCATACCTGGGCCAGGCTCATGTCCTGTGCTTCGCGCAAGGCCTTGATCCGTTCTCCAACGTATTTGCGCATGGTTTTCTCCCGGTGATTCGTCTGCTCAGGTGATGCGCCGGCCAGGCACGATGCGTCCGCTCAGGGCGCGCAGATTCTGCCAGTGGCGATCGATGTCCGGCCGCAATCCGGCCGGGGTTATTCCGGATTTGTGGAAGCGTGCCTGCAATGACAGATACATGTCCAGCGCTTCGTCAGAAAAGTCCGGCTCGATGTTGATCACGTAACGTTTTCCCTCGAAGATTTCGAGCACCGGATACAGGCCGGAACGCACGGCCAGCCGCACAAGCTCCATGCCCATCGCCGGCTCGGATTTCCAACCGGTGGGGCACGGCGAGAGGACATGCAGGAAGCGGAAACCTTTCTGGTCGAGGGCGCGGCGCAATTTGCGCAAAGTGTCGTCGGCGTGGGCGAGCGAGATGGTCGCCGCGTAGGGGACGCGATGCGCCGCCATGATTGCCATGATGTCTTTTTTCTGTTCGAGCTTGGGGGCCGGGAGGTTGCTGGCGACCGCGCCGGCTGGCGTGGCCGACGAGCGTTGCCCGCCGGTGTTGCCGTAGATCTCGTTGTCGTAGCAGATGTAGAGGATATCCTCGTTACGATCGGCGGCGGCCGAGAGTGTGGCGAAGCCAATGTCGTAGGTTCCACCATCGCCCGCCAGGCAAATGACCCGGGTATCCTCGCCGTTGGCCTGGGCTACGCAGGCCAGTCCGCTCGCCGCGGCCGCAGCCGAGGCAAAGGTGCTGAGCAGGGTCGGTGCGCCGAATACGCTTTGAGGAAACAGGCCGGCAGTAACCGCACCGCAACAGGCCGGAATGACCAGATGTACCGGCCGATCGGCCACTGCGTGGCGCAACATCTGCATCAGCGAGGAGAGACCGCAGCCGCCGCAGTTGGTATTGCCTGCGCGCATCAGTGGCGCCTGGCGGTCGAGCGGCGTCAGGGCCATGCCGCCCAGGAGAGGTTCGTTCATCAGGCTGCCTCCATCATGGCCGGCAAGCCCGCAACTTCGCGCGGCAGCAGATCGGCGATCATGTTGAGAATGTGTTCGGGGCGCACGTCGCCCCCCCCCAGTCCGGCCAGATAGCCTTGCACAACCGTGCCGGGGTCGGCCAGGGCGGAGACTTCACCCCAGAGTACGCCGCCAAAACCCAGGCTGACGTCCCGGTCGATGACCGCGATGTGCCGCTTGCCGGCAAACCAGCGGCGGATGTCGTTGGCCGGCAAGGGGCGGAACAGGCGGACGCGCAGCGAGCCAACTTTCTGACCCTGTTCACGCAAACGATCGACGACCCGTTCGGCGGTTACGCCGATCGTCCCCATCGAGACGATCAGGGTGTCGGCATCCTCTGCCCGGTAGGGAACGACCGCATCAGGCAATGCGCGGCCGAAAATTTCGGCGAATTCGGCCTGGACGCGGGCATAGACCTCGGGGGCGCCTTTCATGGCGGCAAAGTGCTGTTGTCGGTGCATCTCGGTCTGGTGCGGCTGTTCCATCTGTCCGAGCGCGTGCGGCGTATCGGCGAGCCGATGCGGGATGGACGCAATCGGCAGGAAACGGTCGACCGCCGCCTGGTCGGGGACGTCGATCTGGGCCACGGTATGCGAGAGGATGAAACCTTCCATATTGACCATCACCGGCAGCATTACCTCGGCGTCTTCGGCCAGTCGGAAGGCGCACAGCGTGGTGTCGAAGAGTTCCTGATTGTCGGCGCAATAAAACTGGATCAGACCGTGATCGCGCAGGAGCAGGGCATCGCCATGATCGGCCCAGATATTCCAGGGCGGGCCGATGGTCCGGTTGGCCACTGCGAGAACCACGGGCAGGCGCAGGTATGAGGCCGCGATGCAGTTTTCAGCCATGTAGACCAGGCCGTTGGATGCCGTCGCAGTAAAGGTGCGGGCCCCGGCCGCAGCTGCGCCGATGCACACGGCCATGGCGCTGTGCTCGCTTTCGACCTTGATCACCCGGCCTTTTTCGATGTCCTGCAGGCACAGGTACTCCATGCATTCGGTCGATGGTGTAATCGGATAGACGCCGCTGCAGAAGCCGCGTCCGGCACGGTTGGCTCGGCCGGCAAGCGTCGCGGCGAGGGCGGCGCCGTGGTTGGCGCTGAGCAGTTTCATTGGCATGCGTTAACCTCGTCGGGATTGGTCGCGTGACCTTTTTCGTACATTTCCATGGCACTGCGTGGGCATTCGGCGACGCACATGCCGCAGCCTTTGCAGTAATCGGCATCGATCACGTATCCGCCAGCCTGTCGCGCAATCACGCCTTCCGGACAGTAGATCAGGCAGGTGTCGCACTCGGTGCATTGCCCGCAGGAGAAACAGCGGTCGGCCTCTTCCGGGCCGGCCAGGCCGGTATTGCATTCGGCGAAGGAAGCGCGGCGTACCGATGGCGCCAGTTCCTTGTCCCGGTGCGGAGATGCGACATCGAAATGCGAGAAGCCAATCTGTCCTGGCGCCACCGGATTGGCAAGCGGCGCCGGGATCGGTTCCTCGGCACCGTCGAGGGCGGCAAGTGTGCGCAGCACACTGCGTCGGCCACTGCCGATGGCGTGCGTAACCGTTCCCTCTCCGGTTGCGCAGTCGCCGGCGAACCAGACATTGAGTGGCTGATTGTCGTGCCAGGCGCGTCCGTCGCGCACGCTCCACTCTTCAGGTATGAAGCCCAGTCCGCGCCCCTGGCCGAGGGCCAGCAGGACGGTGTCGCAGTCCAGGCTGGTCGTGCGCTCGGTGACCACCGGGCGCTGCCGCCCGCTGGCGTCGGGCGGTCCAGGTTCGACTTCTGCCAGCACGAGCGAAGTGAGGCTGCCATTTCCTCGGCAGGCGATCGGCTGCCGATGCAGTTCGAGACGCACGCCTTCGGCTTCGGCAGCATCGATTTCCTCGGCAATCGCTGGCATGTCATCTCGGCCGCGGCGATAGACCAGCCTGACCGAGTCGGCCCCACAGCGCAGGGCGGTGCGCGCGCAGTCAATCGCGCTGTTGCCCCCACCGACAACCACGATTCGACCGGATAATGCGACCGGTGTGTCCTTGGCCTGGTCGAGAAAATCGAGACCCTGCATGACACCCGGCAGGGTCTCGCCGTCGATTCCCAAGCGGAGCGCCGGGCCAAAACCGGTGCAGATGATCAGTGCGTCATACTCGTCCTGCAGCCGGCGTAAGTCTTGCGCGCCGAGCACGACGTTGCACTGCGCTTCGATCCCGATACCCAGAATGCGGTCAAGGTCGCGTTGCAGCACCGCGTCCGGCAAGCGATAACTGGGTATCCCGTTGCGCAGAACACCACCCAGTGCCGGGCCCGCTTCGTGGATCGTGACGCTATGCCCACGCAGGGCAAGCTGCCAGGCGGCGCTGAGTCCGGCTGGGCCGCCACCGATCACTGCGATCCTTCGCGGCGTATCCGTTGCCTGTTTGTTCGGGACAAAGGCCGTGTGATCTGCAATCCAGCGTTCGAGGCTACGGATGTTGACCGCTCCGTCGAAGGCCTCGCGGTTGCAACCGGTCATGCATGGTGCCGGACAAACCCGGCCGCAGACCGAGGGCAGCGGTTGCGTGCGCAGCAGGATCGCTGCCGCCGCGTCCGGTCCATCGTCCTTGAGGGCGTGGATGAAGCCGCGTACGTCGTTGCCTGCCGGGCAGGCCTGGTTGCACGGTGCCGGGTGTTCGCGGTAACGCGGCGCCTGTGTGCTCCACGAGCCGGTTTTGAGTTGTACCGGACTGTCGGAGTGGTGCTCGGTCGTTGGCAGTACCGTCGGCAAGGGTCGGATAGCCGCGTTTTCATTTGCGCGGGTCGAGTGCTTTTCCGGTGCAAGTACCGGGCGAATCTGCACGGTTTCATAGGCCTTGGCTGCGGCAGCCAGGTCGCCTTGCAGGCCAACCGAGGTAAATGCGCGCTCAAGTGCATCGAGCGGCATGCCGAGCAAACGGACATACGCACCCAGGATGGTGGTGTTGATGATCACCACCGCACTGCTACCGATGCCATGCTCGCGGGCGATGGCTGTGGCATCGACCACGCCAAAGCGGTAATCGCTGTACTGACCCGCGTAGGTATCGAGTGATGCCCGGCTGTTGAGCAACAGCAAGGCGCCAGGCGAGGTGCCAGATAGTACGGCGGGGCCCATCAACGCTTCGTCGAGCACGATCAGGTGATCCGGCTCGTAGACTTTGTTGCGGTTGGTGATCGCCTGTCGGTCGACCCGGGTGTAGGCCTGGACCGGAGCGCCCGAGCGTTCGCTGCCGTAGTCGCCGAAAGTCTGCACTTTCAGACCGAGTTGGGTGTAGAGCGTGGCGATCAGCTTGGCGCAAGTCACCCCGCCTTGACCTCCCCGACCATGTACCCGAACTTCAAGCGGCAACTCCAACGGCGTTTCAGCCGTGCATGCTGCCTCAGGCGATAGATCGTTTTTCATCATGCCAATGCACCTTCGGTGACGGTTGTCTGAACCAAAACTTCCCATCTTTGGGCTTCCGGACGTGTCGATCCATTTAACATGACAGCTGTCTCGGGTATCCCCAGGATTGCGCTAAATGCGCTCCGCAGCTAAGATTTTAGGAAGCCGTGGCCTCGACTTCAATCGCATTTTCTTCGACAGATATGTAAAGAAATTCGACATGACAAACCGCCTGCCCTCGCTCAATGCCCTGCGTGCCTTCGTGACCGTGGCCCGCTACGGTGGCGTATCGCGCGCTGCCGAAGCACTCAACCTGACGCACAGTGCCGTCAGCCACCATATCCGTGCGCTGCAGGAAGAGCTGGGTGTCGCCCTGTTCAACAAGGCAGGGCGTGGGCTGAGCCTGACGGCAGAAGGGAGTCGATTTGCCGCGCGCGTCGAGGCCGCCTTCAGCGAAATCGATGATGCCGCTTGCGAGATCAGCCATAAGCGTCACAAACGGCTCAACATCACGACCATTTCGTCTTTCGCCGCGTGCTGGCTACTGCCGCGCCTCGGAGATTTCATCGCTTCCTGCCCGGATATCGATGTTGAAGTTCATTCGACCAATACCCCGACTGTCCTGGCCGGCGGCGAGGGCGATGTGCGGATCGGTTTCGGAACGGGGCCGTTTCATGGCTTGTTCAGCGAACTGCTGCTGCGCGACTGGCTCTTCCCGGTTTGTTCTCCCGAGTTTGCGCGTCAGTACGGCCTGCGTGACGGGGTGTGGAACCACAACGCACCGCTCATGCGTTCATCCTACGAACCGTGGTCGCGTTGGTTGGTCGCCGCAGGTATCGACGTGCCCGATAACGAGCATGGCATCCTCTTCGATAATTCGGCACTGATTCTTCAGGCCGCAATCAAAGGGCAGGGGCTGGGGCTTGTCCGCCATTCGCTGGCGCACGATGATCTCGTGGCCGGTCGCTTGGTCCGGCCGTTCAGCGCTTACGTCGAATCCCCGATGTCGTATTACTTCCTTTGTCGGGAAGAACGTCTCGAGTCGCCACCCGTGGCGCGTTTCCGTGAGTGGATTAAGGCTCAGATCGCGATTTTCCCGGCCGAGGTTGAAACCCGGCAATAGCCAAGCTGGCGCATTCGGAGAGCGCGGGGCGGCTTACCTTGGGCCAGATCCTTACTTGCCGATGCAAAAGCGCCCGAAGATCTCGCCAAGCAGGTCGTCCGCCGTAAATTCCCCGGTGATTGAACCGAGTTGATGCTGGGCGAGGCGCAGTTCCTCGGCGAACAATTCGAGCTGCGGTAATTGTGCGCCGGCTTGGGCGATGTGTTCGCGGGTAGCCGCAAGGGCGCGCAGGTGGCGTTCGCGGGCGATGAATACGTCTTCCTGCGGTTGCCAGCCGGCGATACGCAGGAGTTCCTGGCGCAGGAGAGCGATGCCCTCGCCGGTACGCGCCGAAAGGGCGATGCCGACCGCAGCATGGCCGGCCGTCGTTTCTTCGCAACGTGCCGGTGTTTGCCCGGCCAGATCGATTTTGTTATGCACCGTCAGGCGGACGATGCCCGCCGGCAGGCGTTCCAGAATGTCGCGTTCGGCCTGACCAATGCCGTGCTGGGCATCGACCAGCAGGACGACCACATCGGCCCTTTCGATCTCCCGCCAGGTGCGCTCGATCCCCAAGCGCTCGACTTCGTCCGTGGTGTCGCGCAGACCCGCGGTATCGATGACGTGCAGCGGGATACCCTCGATCTGCAGGGTGCCGCGCACCACGTCGCGTGTGGTGCCGGCGACCGGAGTGACGATGGCCAGTTCATCGCCGGCCAGCTGGTTGAGCAGGCTGGATTTGCCAACGTTGGGCTGGCCGACCAGTACCACGTGCAGTCCGCCCTGGAGGAGCTGCCCCTGGCGGGCGCGGGAAAATACCTGGCCGAGGCGCGCATCGAGTTTTGCCAGGCGGCCGAAGGCGTTGGCCGCTTCAAGAAAGTCGACTTCTTCCTCGGGAAAATCAAGCGTTGCTTCGACGAGTGCCCGCAGTTCGGTGAGTTCAGCCTGCAGTGCGCCGATTTCGCGCGAAAATTCGCCGTGCAGCGACCGTACCGCACTGCGTGCGGCAGCGCCGGTTGCAGCATCGATCAGATCGGCCACGGCTTCGGCCTGGGCGAGATCCAGCTTGCCGTTCATGAAAGCGCGGCGGGTGAACTCGCCCGGCTCGGCGAGGCGCGCTCCCAGATCGAGGCAACGGGCGAGGAGGAGTTGCATCACTACCGGCCCGCCGTGTCCTTGCACCTCGAGCACGTCTTCCCCGGTGAAGGAATGCGGTGCCGGGAAATGCAGGATAAGGCCGCTGTCGATCAGTCCGCCATCTGTGGCACGGATGCTGGCCAGGGTAGCGATGCGCGGTGCCGGACGTTTGCCGCACAGTGCTTCGGCGAGTGGCAGCAAATCTCGCCCCGAAAGGCGGATAACACCCACCCCGCCACGTCCGGCGGGAGTGGCGATGGCAACGATGGTGTCGGAATTCTGTCGGTTCATGGGAAAAGCGCCCGGAGCGGATAGCCGTCCGGGCGCTGAAGCGGGAGCGTTTTGTGTTTAGGCTTTTTCGTCGTTAGCGGCCTTCTTGCCACCATCGATCATCCGGGTGATCTGCCACTGCTGGGCGATCGACAGGACGTTGTTCACCACCCAGTACAGCACGAGGCCGGCCGGGAAGAAGAAGAACATCACACCGAAGGCGAAGGGCATGATCATCATGACCTTGGCCTGGATGGGATCGGGAGGCGTCGGGTTGAGCTTGGTCTGGATCAACATGGTGGCGACCATGATCACCGGCAGAACGTAATAGGGGTCCTGCGACGAAAGATCGGTAATCCAGAGGATCCACGGGGCATCGCGCATTTCCACAGCGCCCAGCAGCGCCCAGTACAGGGCGATGAACACCGGAATCTGGATCGCGATCGGCAGGCAACCGCCGAGCGGGTTGATCTTCTCGCTCTTGTACAGCGCCATCATCTCCATGTTGAGCTTCTGCTTGTCGTCGCCGCAGCGCTCACGCAAGGCTTGCAGGCGCGGGGTGATGGCCTTCATCTTGGCCATGGACTTGTAGCTGGCGGCCGAGAGCGGGAAGAACAGGAGCTTGATGCCGATGGTCAAAAGAACAATCGCCCACCCCCAGTTGCCGACCATCTTGTGGATCAGCTCAAGGCACCAGAAGATCGGTGCGGCGACAATGGTCAGCCAGCCGTAGTCGACCACCAGCGGCAGGCCGGTGGCACCGATACCGCCACTGGCGGAAGGCTTGGCCAGTTGGTCAAGCACCGACTGGATTTGCGGGCCGGCATAGAGGTGCACGGTTTGCTTGGCGGTGGTGCCCGGGGCGATGGCTGGCGTGGGAACGACGACGCCCGCGGTGACCACCGGGGTGGTTCCGTCCAGTTTGCGCGTGTAGTACTCGCGAGCCAGCTTTTCCTGTGGAATCCAGGCCGAAACGAAATAGTGCTGGATCATCGCCACCCAGCCATTGTCGGCCTTGGCGTTGAACTTGGCCTTGCCCTTCTCGATATCCGAGAAGGCAACCTTTTGGAATTTATCCTGATCCGTGTAGACGGCCGGGCCGGTGAAGGTGCTGACCATGCTGCTCTCGCCTTCCGGCGCGGTGGTGTCACGCTGCAGCTGGTAATAGGCGAAAGGCGCGATTTCCTTCTGGCTGCCGTTCTCGATTTCGTAGCTCACGTCGATCAGGTAGCTGCCACGGGTGAAGGTATAGATCTTGGCGACCTTCACTCCATCGCTGGCCTGGGTTTCAAGGCGCAACTGGACAGACTTGGCGTCGCCAGACAGTTCGCGGCTGCCGGCTTTGGCCACAAACTGGGTCTTGTGGTTGGGCATGCCATCACCCATCAGACCGCTTTGGGCGATGTACTGATGCTTGGCTTCGAACAGGCGGAATTTTTCCTCCTTGTTCTTAAGCGACTTGTAGTGGTTCAACTCGAGGTTGACGATGTCGCCGCCCAGCGTGGAAATCTGCGCTTCAAACAGGTCAGTCTTGATGCGGACCATCTCGCCTTTGCCCGAGGTCGGCGCCGTTGGAACCGAGTTGGAATTGGCGACCGCACCCGGCGCACTGGGTACCGGCGAGGCATTGGCCGGCAGCGAGGCCGTCTTTTCAGCGCCCGGAGGGGGTGGTGGTTGGTTGTACTTCTGCCACGAGTCCCAAAGGACGAACACGGAGAAAGAGAAGACAAAGAGAAGTAACAGGCGTCGGTTATCCATGAACGGCCTACGTGAGAGTTGATTCAGGGGACAGGATCAAAACCACCCGGATTCCACGGATGGCAGCGGGAAATTCGTTGCAGGCCGAGTCGGCCACCCTTGAAGGCACCGTACTTCTCGATGGCTTCGGCAGTGTATTCGGAGCAACTTGGGAAAAAACGGCAACGGCTCCCCAGCAAGGGGCTGACCACATATTTATAGCAGCGGATCAGGATGAGGAGCAGTCGTTTCATGGCTCAGCGCACAGGTGAGATCAACTTGACCAACAAGCCACGAATTTCCATGGCCAGAGCGCGCCGGTCGAGCGCCTCGGGACGGTTTGCCAGGCGGAAGACCAAATCCCGTGCTGGCAGTTGGGAATGCAACAGGCGAAAGTGCTCACGGATCAGGCGGCGGACCAGATTACGGTCAACGGAACGCTTGAGTTGCCGCTTGGCGATGATCAACCCGAGCCGCGCATGCTGCGCTTCTTCCCCCGTTCGAGACCGGTAATGTAGCAGGAAATGGCGACTTCGAATCGCCTTCCTGAAACCAAAAACGGATGAATAATCATCCGTTTTGGTCAGGCGAT
>CAZHFS010000010.1:0-23007 GCA_964531885.1 uncultured Propionivibrio sp. | reverse complement strand
GGCCTGCTGCACATCACCGATCTGGCCTGGCGCCGTGTTCGTCACCCGTCCGAAGTTCTGGCCGTCGGCGACGAAGTGCAAGCCAAGATTCTCAAGTTCGATCAGGACAAGAACCGCGTTTCGCTGGGCCTCAAGCAGCTCGGCGAAGATCCGTGGGTCGGCATTGCCCGCCGTTACCCGCAGAGCACCCGCCTGTTCGGTAAGGTCACCAACCTGACCGACTACGGTGCATTCGTCGAAATCGAGCAGGGCATCGAAGGCCTGGTGCACGTTTCGGAAATGGACTGGACGAACAAGAACGTTCATCCGTCCAAGGTTGTCCAGCTGGGCGACGAAGTCGAAGTCATGATCCTCGAGATCGACGAAGAGCGTCGTCGTATTTCGCTCGGCATGAAGCAGTGCGCGGCCAACCCGTGGGACGACTTCGCCATGAACCACAAGAAGGGCGACAAGGTCCGCGGCGCGATCAAGTCGATCACCGATTTCGGCGTGTTCATCGGTCTGCCGGGTGGTATCGACGGTCTCGTGCATCTCTCCGATCTGTCGTGGTCGACCCCGGGCGAAGAAGCGATCCGCAACTTCAAGAAGGGCGACGAAGTCGAGGCTGTGGTTCTGGCCATCGATACGGACAAGGAGCGTATCTCGCTCGGTATCAAGCAGATGGACGGCGACCCCTATGCCAGCTTCATCGCCACGCATGAGAAGAACGCTATCGTCAAGGGTGTGGTCAAGTCGGTTGACGCCCGTGGTGCCGTTGTTGCCCTTGATGGCGACATGGAAGGCTATCTGCGTGCCTCGGAAGTCTCGCGTGAGCGTATCGAGGATCTGACCAAGGTCTACAAGGAAGGCGACGAAGTCGAGGCGATGATCATCAACATCGACCGCAAGTCGCGTTCGATCAGTCTGTCGATCAAGGCCAAGGATCAAGCCGAGCAGAACGAAGCCATGCAGAAGTTCGCAGCGGAAAGCAACGTCAGCTCGGGTACGACCAACCTTGGAGCGCTGCTGAAGGCCAAGCTGAACAGCTCGCAATAAGGTTAAAGCATGACCAAATCAGATCTGATCGCGCGGCTGGCAGAGCGGTTTCCGCAGCTGGTTGCGAAGGATGCCGATTTAGCGGTCAAGATGATTCTCGATGCGATGTCCGACGCACTGGCGAAGGGCGACCGCATCGAGATCCGCGGGTTCGGCAGTTTCTCGCTGAACTATCGGCCGCCGCGCGTTGGGCGCAATCCGAAGTCCGGTGACAAGGTGAGTGTGCCTGAAAAATGGGTACCCCACTTCAAGGCCGGCAAGGAATTGCGCGAACGCGTGGACAATTTGCCCAATCGGTCTGAGTGACCATGCTGTGTTAAAGTAGGTATGGGCGGCAACGCGAGTTGCCGCCCTTTTCATTGCCGGGGGAGGATGATGCGAATCGTTTTATGGTGCTTGCGGGTCGCGGTATTCATTCTGTTGCTGGCGTTCGCGCTCAAAAATACGGAGCCGGTCAGTGTGCGCTTCTTCTTCGAGAGCGTGTGGCAAGCGCCGCTGGTCATCATTGTGCTGGTGTTTTTTGCCGCTGGGGCTGCGTTAGGCGTCTTACTGCTTTTTGGCACCTTGTTTGGTCTGCGGCGGGAAGTGGCGCGCCTGAAGCGCGCCCTGAGGGATAGGGATAATCAACTGTCGACCGGGCATGGCGAGGTGGGCGTTTCTGCGCTTGATTCGTCCGGTTCGACCACAACACGTGTTGCCGACAACAAATGATCGAATTCGAATACTGGCAGCTGCTGCTTTTTCCTCTTTTTTTCGCGCTCGGCTGGGCTGCGGCGCGCATCGATATCCGGCATCTGGTCAAGGAGTCGCGCAGTTTGCCGCGCTCGTATTTCCAAGGCCTCAATTTCCTGCTCAATGAGCAACCCGATCGGGCGATCGAATCCTTCATGGATGCGGTCAAGGTTGATCCCCAGACGGTTGAATTGCATTTCGCACTCGGCAGCTTGTTCCGTCGGCGCGGGGAAACCGAACGCGCCATCCGCATGCACCAGAATCTGGTTGAGCGTGATGATCTGTCCGAAGATCTCAAGCTGCAGGCGCTTGCCGAGCTGGGGCAAGATTATCTCAAGGCAGGCTTGCTGGACCGTGCTGAAGATGTCTATGGCAAATTGCGTGGCACGGCGCTGGATGAAGACGCCAAGCGTAATCTGCTGGAAATCTACCAGCTGGAAAAAGACTGGGCTAAAGCCATCACGATTGCCGAAGAATTGCCGGATGTCGCAACGCACAAAGAAATCGCCGAATACTACTGCGAGCTGGCTGCCGCCGAAATGATGCGCGCGCGGCCGGAGGCAGCCGCCGATTTTCTGCGTCAGGCGCTGGAGCGAAATCGCAAGTGCGTACGTGCCAGTCTCCTGCTCGGGGATATGGCACTCCAGCAGGAGCGTTACGAGGATGCCATCGCCTGCTGGCAGCGCATCGAACAGCAGGATCCGGCTTTTCTGGCCCTGGTTGCCCAGCGCATGCTTGATACCTTCCGTAAACTGCAGCGCCGTGATGCCGGCCTGTTGCTCCTGCGCGGCTATTTGGAGCGTTATCCGTCACTTGATTTGCTCGACGTGGTCTTCCAGCTGGTGCTCGAGAGCGAAGGGCCGGAGTCTGCTTACACCATGGTTCGCGATGAGCTCAAACGCAATCCGACGCTGCTGGGCTTCGACAAGCTGATCGAGGCGCGCTCACACATTGCGCCGCCCGAGACGCGCCCCGATCTCGACCTGGCCAAGAGTATTGTGCAGGGCTATACCCGTCGTCTGGCGCGCTACCGGTGCGATAATTGCGGATTCAAGGCCCGTCAGTTCTACTGGCGGTGCCCGGCGTGTGGCGGTTGGGAAACGTATTCGCCGAAGCGGACGGAAGAATTCGACCTGACGCCTTGAGCCGGGAAACGACACTATGGGAACAGCGATGCAACTTGGAGATTTGTTTGGCGTCCGTCTGCTTATCGTCGGCGACGTGATGCTTGATCGTTATTGGTTCGGTGAGGTCTCGCGCATTTCGCCCGAAGCCCCGGTGCCGGTGGTTAAGGTCGAACGCAGCGAGGAGCGTCCTGGTGGCGCCGCCAATGTGGCACGCAACGCGGCAGCCTTGGGCGCGCGTGTGACGCTCCTGGCTCTCGTGGGCGATGACGAAGCGGGCGTTAGCCTCAAGCGCCTGGCGGCGGAAGGTGGGGTCGAGGCCAGCCTGCATGTCGATCCGGCAGTGAATACCACGGTCAAACTGCGCGTTATCGGCCGTCAACAGCAACTGTTGCGCATCGATTTTGAGACCCAGCCTTCGCATGAGGTCCTGCGGGCCAAACTCAACGAATTTTCCGAACGGCTCAAGGATTGTGACGCAGTCGTCTTTTCGGATTACGGCAAAGGCGGGTTGGCTCACATCGCCGAGATGATCGCCTTGGCGCGCGCCGCCGATAAGATCGTATTGGTCGACCCCAAGGGCGACGATTACTCACCCTACGCCGGGGCCACGGTGATTACCCCCAATCGCTCGGAAATGCGCGAAGTTGTGGGTAAATGGAAAAGTGAAGAGGATCTTGAACAGCGGGCACACGACCTGCGGCGCCGTCTGGCGCTGGATGCCTTGCTGGTCACCCGCAGCGAGGAAGGGATGACTCTGTTCTCCGATGCGGGGCGCCAGCATGAGCAGACGGTGGCCCGAGAGGTGTACGACGTTTCCGGCGCCGGCGATACGGTCATCGCCACGCTGGCCGTGATGCTTGCCCATGGTGTAGATTGGGCGCAGGCGATTCATGTGGCTAATGTTGCCGCTGGCGTGGTGGTCGGCAAACTTGGCACGGCGGTGGCAACAAGGGACGAGGTCAATGCCGCCCTGGCAGAACGCGGATAAGTCCCGGCGCGATCCAGGGGCGACGGAAGCGGGAGCATTCGCCGCAGCTTATCACCGTCTTTCCTGGGCATGTGCCGTGCAAATGCGTGGGAATGGATTGGTCGGTGACCTATCGTAAACCGGCAGGGTTTCTTATGTTTATCACAATGACTGGTGCAGTTGGTTTTGGATCCGAGAAAACAACGGCTGCTTCTGTCGGGCGCGTGCGTTAGCGCTGCTGAGGAGATTTTGTATGTACTACATCGTTACTGGCGCTGCCGGATTCATCGGGGCCAATATTGTCAAGGCGCTCAATGAGCGGGGTGTGACCAAGATCATCGCCGTCGATAACCTTGCGCGTGCCGATAAGTTCAAGAACCTGGTCGATTGCGATATTGCCGATTACCTCGACAAGGAAGAGTTCATCGAGCGCCTGCTTGCCGGTTGTTTCGACGGCGATGTATCCGCGGTCTTTCATGAGGGGGCCTGCTCCGACACCATGGAGACTGACGGCCACTACATGATGGAAAACAACTATCGATATTCCTTGAGCATGCTCGATTGGTGCCTTGAGCAGGGGGTGCAGTTCCTTTACGCCTCGAGCGCCGCTACCTACGGGGGTGGCAATCGCTTTGTCGAGGAGCGTGCCTGCGAAGGCCCGCTCAATGTCTATGGTTACTCGAAGTTCCTGTTCGATCAGATCGTCCGTCAGCGCCTGCCCGAGGCAGGTTCCCAAATCGTCGGCTTCCGCTACTTTAACGTCTATGGACCGCGGGAGTCGCACAAGGGGCGCATGGCTTCGGTTGCCTTTCATCATTTCAACCAGTTCCGTGAAGCCGGCAAGGTCAAGCTTTTCGAAGGGTGTGAAGGTTACGGGCATGGCGAGCAGAAGCGGGATTTTGTCTATGTCGGCGATGTGGCCAAGGTCAATCTTTTCTTCCTCGACCATCCGGAAAAGTCGGGCATCTTCAACCTCGGAACCGGCCGCGCGCAGAGTTTCAACGAACTGGCCGTGGCCAATGCCAATGCGGGTCGCGCGCTGAAGGGCTTGCCCGCTTTGCCGCTCGACGAACTGGTGCGTCAGGGCATCATCGAATACATCCCGTTCCCTGAAGCGCTCAAGGGGAAATACCAGAGCTTCACCCAAGCGGATCTGACTCGCTTGCGCGCTGCCGGTTACGCAGAGCCTTTCCTCGACGTCGAGCAGGGCGTTGGCCAGTATGTCCAGTGGCTCGATGAGCGGGTCTAGCGTGTACAAGACGCTCGAAGATTACGTCGGCGGGACACCACTCGTTCGCCTGCAGCGTGTGCCTGGGCCTGAGGTTGCTGCACGCGGCAATGTCGTGCTGGCCAAGTTGGAAGGCAATAATCCAGCAGGCTCGGTGAAAGACCGGCCGGCACTGTCGATGATCCGCCATGCCGAAGTGCGTGGTGAAATCCGGCCTGGCGACACATTGATCGAGGCGACGTCCGGAAATACCGGGATTGCGCTGGCCATGGCCGCGGCGATCCGGGGCTACCGGATGATCCTGGTCATGCCGGAGAACCAGAGCGTCGAGCGGCGCCAGACGATGCGTGCCTATGGGGCCGAGCTGGTGCTCACGCCGCAGGATGGCGGTATGGAGTTGGCACGCGATGTGGCGGAGAAAATGCGCGACGCGGGCAAGGGCGTGATCCTTGATCAGTTTGCCAACCCAGACAATCCACTGGCCCATTTCGAGGGTACGGGGCCGGAAATCTGGGGCGAGACTGAAGGTCGGGTGACGCACTTCGTTTCCAGCATGGGTACGACCGGAACGATCATGGGAACCTCGCGCTTTCTCAAATCGCAGAATCCGGGGATATGCATCATCGGTTGTCAGCCCGAGGTGGGGTCGCAGATTCCCGGCATCCGCAAGTGGCCAGAAGCATATTTACCTAAGATTTATCAACCCGAAGGGGTTGATCGGATCGAGTACGTGAGCCAGAGCGAGGCAGAGGAGATGACCCGGCGTCTGGCTCGCGAAGAAGGTGTCTTTGCCGGAATTTCATCGGGAGGGGCGCTGGCGGTCGCCTTGCGCCTGGCGCGGGAGTGTGAGAACGCTACCATCGTGACCATCGTGTGCGACCGTGGCGATCGTTATTTGTCGACCGGTGTGTTCCCGGCCTGATCCCCTTTTTCGCCAGACAGCGCTTACCAACAACGTGTTTCCATGACTCCCGTTCTCGTTTTTGACATCGAAACCATCCCGGATGTGCCGGGCCTGCGGCGACTGCATGCGCTGGACGATAGCTTGTCCGATGCCGATATCGCGGAGATGGCGTTCCAGCAACGGCGTGCCCAGAACGGTAGCGACTTCCTCCAGCATCACCTGCAGCGTGTCGTCGTCATCTCCTGCGCTTTACGTGTGGGCAAGGATTTGCGAGTTTTCTCGCTGGCCGAGCCTGAGTTGGGAGAAGCCCAGATCATTCAGCGCTTCTACGATGGCATCGAGAAATTCACCCCGCAACTCGTTTCCTGGAACGGGGGGGGCTTCGATCTCCCCGTCCTTCATTATCGCGGCTTGATCCACGGCGTTTCGGCGCCACGCTACTGGGATCTGGGTGACGGGGATTATGCCGACAGCCGCGAGTTCAAGTGGAATAACTATATTGGCCGTTACCACACGCGCCACCTCGATCTCATGGATGTCATGGCGCTGTACCAGCCGCGTGCCAATGCGCCGCTCGACGATCTGGCCAAGCTTGCCGGGTTTCCCGGCAAACTCGGCATGGATGGCGGTAAAGTGTGGAACGGATGGCAGGCCGGTGAGATCGCCGGAATCCGTGATTATTGCGAGACCGACGTGATGAACACCTACCTTGTCTCGCTGCGTTTTCGTCTGATGCGCGGGGAGCTCTCGCGCGAAGGCTACGACCAAGAGATCGAGTTCGTACGCAACGAGCTGATCAAAATCGATAAACCCCACTGGCACGAATTTTTGGCCGCCTGGCCTGCCTGAGCCTGGCGCCGCAATACCGTTGTGAGCAGATCATGTCCCTGAAAATTGCCATTGCCCAGATCAATGCCGTTGTCGGCGATCTTCCCGCGAATGCCGCGCGTATCCTTGATGCAGCAAGACAAGCCCATGCCAAGGGAGCGGACCTCGTGGTTACCCCGGAGCTTGCCTTGTGCGGCTATCCGCCGGAGGATTTGCTGCTGCGGGCCGACTTTCATGAAGCGTGTGCCCGTGAGATTGATGCGCTGGCGGCCGCAGCTCCGGATATCGCCGTGCTGATTGGCCACCCGCTACAGCGCGAAGGCCACCTCTATAATGCGGCCACGTTGTTGCGCGGCGGGAAGCGTGTGGCGACCTACTGCAAGCAGCGCCTGCCGAACTACGAAGTATTTGACGAGGCGCGCTATTTCACCGCCGGGGAAGCCTCCTGCGTGGTGACGATCAAGGGGGTGCGCTGTGGCATCACCATCTGCGCCGATGTCTGGGAGCAGGGGGCGGTCGAACGCGCGCGCGGCGTGGGTGCCGAATTGATGCTGGTGCTCAATGCCTCGCCTTACCATATGGGCAAGCGCGCACGACGCATCGATGTCTTGCATGCCCGGGTTGCCGCGACAAAAATCCCGCTGGTTTATGCCAACCTCGTGGGGGGGCAGGATGAGCTGGTGTTCGACGGGTCCTCCTTTGCGCTGGGCGCTCAAGGGAATGTGTGCTGCCAGTTGCCTTGTTTTGAGGAAGCATTCGAGATCGTCGAATACGCTCGTGGTGACTTGCAGCCAGGGGCAATTGCAGCAGAGTGCTCGCCTGAGGCCGAAGTCTACAAGGCGCTGGTGCTCGGCGTGCGCGACTACCTTGGCAAGAATGGTTTTCCGGGGGCCATCATCGGCTTGTCGGGGGGCATCGACTCGGCCCTGACGCTGTGTATCGCGGTCGACGCCCTCGGTGCCGACCGGGTGCGTGCCGTCATGATGCCTTCGCCCTATACGGCGCAGATCAGCCTTGACGATGCGCGCGACATGGCCGAACGACTCGGCGTGCGTTACGATGAAATCCCGATCGAGCCGGCGATGACCACCTTTGCCGGTTTGCTGGAGAAAGAATTCGCGGGCCTGCCGGCTGATACCACCGAAGAGAATCTGCAGGCGCGTATTCGCGGCATGCTCCTGATGGCGCTCTCCAACAAGAGCGGTTCGCTGGTGCTGACCACTGGCAATAAATCGGAAATGGCGGTTGGTTATTGCACGCTATACGGCGATATGGCCGGTGGTTTTGCGGTGATCAAGGACATCGCGAAAACACTGGTCTATCGCCTGTCGCGGTGGCGTAACGAAAGCACCCCGGTTATTCCCGAGCGGATCATTACCCGCGCCCCCTCGGCCGAACTCAAACCGGGGCAGACCGACCAGGACAGCTTGCCGCCCTACGAGGTGCTCGATGCCGTTGTCGAAGCCTATATGGAGAACGATTTCTCGCCGCGCGAGATCGTTGCCCAGGGCTATGCCGAGGCTGATGTGCGCCGCGTCGTCCGCCTGCTGCGCATCAGCGAATACAAGCGGCGTCAGGCGCCGGTCGGGATCCGCGTTACGCCGCGCGGTTTCGGCAAGGACTGGCGCTACCCGATCACCAACCGTTACGCCGACCCGTTCTGAGTCAGGCGCGTCTCTGCTAACATTTCGGCAATTCTCCGGAGTCTGAACCATGAAAAAAATCGAAGCCGTGATCAAACCGTTCAAGCTCGACGAGGTGCGTGAGGCGCTGTCCGAGATTGGCGTTTCGGGCCTTACCGTCACTGAAGTTAAAGGTTTTGGCCGCCAGAAAGGGCATACCGAGCTGTATCGCGGAGCAGAGTATGTCGTCGATTTCCTGCCCAAGGTGAAGATTGAAATCGTCGTCCCTGATGATGCCGTTGAGAATGCCATTGATTCCATTCTCAAGGCAGCACATACCGGCAAGATCGGTGACGGTAAGATCTTCGTTACAGCTGTCGAGCAGGTTGTCCGCATTCGTACCGGCGAGACTGGCGAAGCGGCAGTCTAGCTGCGGCAACCGCGTACTGTGGCCCGCCTTGCGCGGGCCGTTTTTGTTTACTGCTGGCGTATCCACGGGGTGCTAGCAAGGCAAGGAAAAACCATGAAATCGTTGTGCGTGTTCTGTGGGGCGTCGGCCGGGCGAGTGCCAGCCTATCGCGATAGTGCGCGTGCCTTTGGGGAAACTCTGGGGCGCGAGGGGATTGAGCTTGTTTGGGGGGCGGGCAATGTCGGCCTGATGGGGGCGGTGGCCGACGGTGTGCTCGCTGCCGGCGGGCGAACCTTCGGGGTCATTCCCGACTTCATGGTCGAGCGCGAGTTGGCGCATGGTTTGAGCAGTGAGTTGCATGTCGTCACAACAATGCATGAGCGCAAGGCGCGCATGGCCGAGCGCGCGGATGCTTTCGTGGCTTTGCCAGGAGGATTTGGAACGCTCGATGAGTTGTTCGAGATCATGACTTGGGCGCAGCTGCACATCCATGCCAAGCCGATCGGGCTCCTTAATGTGCGGGGTTTTTTCAATCCGCTCCTGGACATGGTGAAGCATATGGCCGATGAAGGATTTGTTGCGGCTAGGCATGCTTCTTTGCTGTGTGTGGAAGAAGATGCCCAAGGCCTGCTGGCTGCCTTGCGTGCTTATCGGCCTCTGGGTGGCGACTGGGTCGGCGAGAAACTGTCCGCGGCACAGGGCTGATCCCATTTTGCGTTCAATCAACAGGAAGCGAAACAATCCAACCACGGTGGGCTCAGCGCACACGGCGACAAGCAAAGGCTTGTGTGGTGCTCTCTGCTCAGTCCTTGGACCAGGAAAGGAAAAACCCAAAAGGGACTGAGAGCCGGCTGGGCTTGGGAAGCTATCGGCCGGATCTTGCTTTAAGCGCGTAGTAAAACCCAGAGGGCACCTTCGCCACCATCGCAGGCTGGGGCATGGCAGAAGGCCAGCACATCGCGGCGCCGCGCCAGCCAGCTCTTGACGAGTTGGCGGAGAATGCCCGTTCGTCCCGGGGAGCCAAGGCCGCGTCCGTGTACGATGCGTACGCAACGTTTTCCAGCCCCAATGGCTTCGGCCAGAAACCGGTTGATTTCTTCATGTGCCTCGTGCCGGTTGAGGCCATGCAGGTCAGTGTGAGCCTGAATGGACCAGCGGCCACGGCGCAAGTCACGGAGAGCGCTGCGCGGCAGGCCGCTACGCAGGAAGGAATCTGCCGTATCGATGGCCAGCAGGTCTTCGATCGAAAGATCGGCGTGCAAGGCTTCGGCGATCACAGCTGCTTCGTCGATTTCGCGCTGACGTGGCCGCGGGCTCGGTTTCGGGCGTTCGTGCGTGACGCGCGAGGGGGGCTTCAAAGGGCGAGCACCGGCCACCGCCGCGTGAAAATCGGCGATGTCGTCCGGCGAGGGCGGGGAACTCATTGGTGGTGCGGAAAACAGTCAACCACGAAGTGCACAAAGCGCTCACAGGGGTGAGGATTCTCAGGGGGCGCCTGTCTTGTGTGGCGCCGCCCTGCGCAAGCCAGCTTTTTTTCCTGAGCTTCGTGGTTTTTGCTTGATTTACTTGGCTAGTCCGTCGAGGTATTTCTCGGCGTCGAGTGCGGCCATGCAGCCCGTCCCGGCCGAAGTGCAGGCCTGGCGATAGATATGGTCCTGTACGTCCCCGGCGGCAAATACGCCCGGAATGCTGGTCTGCGTGGCGTTTCCGTGGCGGCCGCCCTGGGTGACGATGTAGCCGTCTTCCATCTCGAGCTGGCCGACGAAGAGATCGGTGTTCGGTTTGTGCCCAATGGCAATGAATACCCCGTCAACCTTGATTTCACTCGTGCTGCCGTCCTGGGTATTCTTCAGGCGTGCGCCGGTAACACCCATGTTGTCGCCGAGGACTTCGTCGAGCGTGTTGTTCCAGGCCAGGGTGACCTTGCCTGCGGCCGCTTTCTCGAAGAGCTTGTCCTGCATGATTTTTTCACTGCGCAGTTTGTCGCGGCGATGGATCAGCGTGACGTGGCTGGCAATGTTGGCAAGGTAGAGCGCCTCCTCGACGGCAGTATTGCCGCCGCCGACGACAGCGACCGGCTTGTTGCGATAGAAGAAACCGTCACAGGTGGCGCAGCCGGAAACCCCTTTGCCCATGAAGGCTTGCTCGGAGGGCAGTCCAAGGTACTGGGCCGATGCGCCGGTGGCGATGATCAGCGCGTCGCAGGTGTAGGTGCCGGAGTCACCGATCAGGGTGAAGGGCTTTTCGGTCAGCTTGGCGGTGTGGATGTGATCGAAAATGATTTCGGTCTCGAAGCGCCGGGCGTGTGCCTCAAAGCGCTGCATCAACTCCGGGCCCTGGACACCGTCGGCATCTGCGGGCCAGTTGTCCACCTCGGTGGTGGTCATGAGTTGACCGCCCTGGGCCAGGCCGGTGATCAGCACCGGCTTGAGATTGGCGCGTGCGGCATAGACCGCGGCGGTATAGCCGGCCGGGCCGGATCCAAGAATGAGCAGGGGGCAGTGACGCGTGGTTTGGGTCATGGTTGTTTCCTTTAAGCAATGATCGCAGTCTAGGATGGTCTTCTTCGGATTTTGTTCAGAGGCGTTAGTGAACTATTGTCATAAGCTACTTGCCCTATAATTGGCCAATCGACAAGCCGTGAATAGTTCGCAAGGATATGCACATGGAACAGTCACCTGCAGGGCGTCGCTCGCCGCTTGTGTTGCTGCAGAATGTCCCGCTGTTTTCGGGGCTGCCAGAAAGCCAAGTCTATCAAATCGCGCGCATGGCCGGGGTGCGTCGAGTACCTCGCAACACCACGATCGTGCGGGTTGGTGACAGTACTGACGCGCTTTTCGTGCTGGTTAGCGGCAGTGCCAAGGTGCTCAACCGGGATGCTGAGGGTCGTGAGGTGATTCTGAGCCTGCTTGGTGCGGGGGAATGCTTCGGCGAAATGGGGCTGATTGATGGGGCGCCCCGTTCAGCGGATGTAGTCTCCTGCGAGCCTTGCGAACTCCTGGTCATCGCCAAGTCGGATTTTGCGCGTGCGCTTGCCGAGAACGTTGATCTCTGCTTCAACATGATGAAGAGCCTGGCAGACCGCCTGCGCGAAGCCAATCGCAAGATCGAAAGCCTGGCCTTGCTTGATGTGTACGGTCGGGTGGCCAAGCTGTTGCTCGATTTTTCCGTGGTTGAGGATGGACAGCGGGTGATCCGCCGCAAAGTCAGCAAGCAGGATATGGCCAAGATGGTCGGCGCTTCACGTGAAATGGTCAGCCGGGTAATGCGTGACCTTGAAGTGCGGGGCTATATTCGTGACGAGCAGGGCGTGCTTGTCCTGGCTTTCGATTGAGATGCTTTGTAATCCGGAAGCTGCTTGCCCGGGCAGCCCGGATATAATGAGCCATTGTTCCCTTCCGCGATCCGTCAATGGCCGTTAAATCTTCAGAATCCGCCAAGCGTTCCCGCCGTCTTGCCGACTCAGGCGAGAGCAGTCCGCTGCCGGAGAAGATTGCCATCGTCCTGCAGGAGTCACGCTGGCTGGCTCTTGTCGCTTTGGCGATCTTCCTGGGCATTGCTCTGGGTGGTTATCACCGGGCGGACCCGGGTTGGTCACATGCCATCCCCGGTGCCGTGCTGCATAACCCGGCCGGGCGGAGCGGGGCGTGGCTGGCCGATCTCCTGTTGTATGTTTTTGGTTTCTCTGCATGGTGGTGGGTCATCTTGCTGGTCATGCTGGTGTGGACAGGCTACCGGCGCCTCGATGGCCTGCGCAGCAGTGACCGGCGCTCGGTGCTGATCGCTCTGGCCGGCTTTCTCATTCTGATTGCGGCAAGTTGCGCGCTCGAGACGCTGCGCTTTTACTCGCATAAGGCGCAGTTGCCGCTCGCCCCCGGCGGTGTTCTGGGCATGGAATTCGGCGCATTGTGTGTGCGTTATCTCGGTTACACCGGTGCTACCCTTTTCTTGGTCTGCGCCTTTGGTGTGGGCTGGAGCCTGTTGTCGGGGATGTCCTGGTTGACCGCTGCCGAGCGCCTTGGCGCATTGTTCGAAGGGGTTTTCACCGGGGCTCGCTGGCTGGTTGAGAGTTGGCACGACCGGCGGATCGGGCGCGAGGTGGCGCGCGAGCGCGAGGCGGTGGTCGAAGTCGAGAAAAAGAAAGTCGAGACGCACGAACCGATCATCATCGAGACACCTCAGCCCAAACCCGAACCCTTGCCGCCCAAGGTCGAGAAGCGTATCGAACGCGAGCGGCAGACTCCGCTCTTCCCCGAAGCGGTGATCGGCGGCCTCCTGCCCCCCTTGCATCTGCTTGAGCCCGCGCCGGCGCAGACCGAACGGGTGAGCAACGAGAGCCTGGAATACACCTCGCGCCTCATCGAGCGCAAGCTCGCCGATTTCGGGGTCGAGGTACGCGTCCTCGCGGCTTATCCCGGTCCGGTGATCACTCGCTACGAAATTGAACCGGCGGTGGGCGTCAAGGGGGCTCAGATCGTCAATCTGGCCAAGGATATGGCGCGCGCTTTGTCGATGGTGTCGATCCGCGTCGTCGAAACGGTGCCCGGCAAGTCGTGCATGGCGCTTGAGTTGCCCAACCCCAAGCGGCAGACCGTGCGCCTCTCCGAGATCATCTCGAGCAGCGCCTACCATAGCATGAGTTCGCCGCTGGCGATGACACTTGGCAAAGACATCGGCGGCCAGCCGGTGGTCGTCGATCTGGCCAAAATGCCGCACCTGCTGGTTGCCGGGACGACAGGTTCGGGCAAGTCGGTGGGCATCAACGCGATGATCCTCTCCCTGCTCTACAAGTCCGAGCCCGATCAGGTGCGCCTCATCCTGGTCGACCCGAAGATGCTCGAACTGTCGATCTACGAGGGGATTCCGCACCTGCTGGCGCCGGTCGTCGTCGACATGAAGCAGGCAGCCAATGCGCTCAACTGGTGCGTGGCCGAGATGGATAAACGCTACAAGCTCATGTCTGCGATTGGCGTTCGAAACATCGCCAGCCTCAATCACCGCATCAAGGACGGCGAGAAAGCCGGTAAGAAGCTCCCCAATCCGCTTTCGCTGACACCTGAAGCGCCAGAGCCGCTGACCTCGATGCCGCACATCGTGGTGGTCATCGACGAACTGGCGGACCTGATGATGGTTGCCGGCAAGAAGGTCGAGCAACTGATTGCGCGGCTGGCGCAGAAGGCGCGTGCAGCGGGCATTCACCTGATTCTCGCTACCCAGCGCCCGTCGGTCGATGTGATCACCGGCCTGATCAAGGCGAATATCCCGACGCGCATTTCATTCCAGGTCTCGTCAAAAATCGATTCGCGCACCATCCTTGACCAAATGGGCGCCGAGGCGCTGCTTGGCCAGGGGGACATGCTCTACCTCGCGCCCGGGACCGGCTACCCGACCCGGGTGCATGGTGCTTTCGTGGCCGACGAAGAAGTGCATCGGGTGGTAGACCACCTCAAGCGTGCCGGTGCGCCGGATTACGTCGAAGGCGTGCTGAGCAGCGGCGAGAGCGACGAGGATAGCCTACCCAATGAGAGCGAGGGCGGGGGCAACGGCGAGTCCGATCCGCTGTACGATCAGGCGGTCGAAGTCGTTTTGAAGAACCGCCGGGCGTCGATTTCGCTGGTGCAGCGGCATCTGCGCATCGGCTATAACCGTTCCGCACGCTTGATCGAGGCGATGGAAAAGGCCGGGCTGGTCTCGGCCATGGATGCGCGTGGTGGCCGCGAAGTGCTGTCGCGCAAGGAAGAGAATTGATGAAACATACCTTGTTGGCTGTTGCTATGTTGGCAACGGTCGGTGCGGCACAGGCCGCTGCAATCGAGAAATTGCACCGCTTTCTCGATACGACGCGTACTCTGCGCGCCGAGTTTACCCAGACCGTGGTCGGTAAAAGTGCCAAGCAGCCCCAGGTTTCATCCGGGGCGATGATGCTTTCCCGGCCGGGCAAGTTCGTCTGGCAGATCGAAAAGCCTTACAAGCAACAGCTGGTCGGCGACGGCGAGAAAGTGTGGATGTACGACCCTGACTTACGCCAGGTGACGGTGCGCAAGTTCGACGCTGCGCTTGGCAGCACCCCGGCGGCGCTGCTCGTCGGCGCACCGGACGGCAAGGGGGGCGGACGCAGCGCCCTGGAAAGCCGCTTTAGCCTGAAGGAAGCAGGCACGCGCGATGGCTATGAGTGGCTCGAAGCCACCCCTAAAACGCCGGACAGCGGCTTTGAGCGCCTCTTGATCGGTTTTGCTGGCGAGGATCTGAAAGCCATGGAACTGTTCGATAATTTCGGCCAGACGACGCGCCTCGTTTTCGGGCGCAGCGAGCGGAACATGGCCTTGGCCCCCGCGCTCTTCAAATTCACGCCGCCGCCTGGAGTGGATATCATTGGTGAGTAAAGGGAAAGCGGCGTGAGCGATCTATTTGCCAGCGCACCGGCCGTGCCGCTCGCCGAGGCCTTGCGCCCGGCAACAATCGACGAGGTGGTTGGCCAGCGCCATCTGCTCGGGCCGGGCAAGCCGCTGCGGTTGGCCTTTGAGGCGCGCAAGCCGCATTCGTTGATCCTTTGGGGGCCCCCTGGCGTCGGCAAAACGACGATTGCACGGCTGATGGCTGATGCCTTTGATGCCGAATTTGTCGCCCTGTCAGCCGTCTTTTCCGGCGTGAAGGATATCCGTGAGGCCGTAGCCCACGCCGAGGCGCTACGCGCGCACGGTCGTCCGACCATTCTGTTCATCGACGAAGTGCACCGCTTCAACAAGGCGCAGCAGGATGCCTTCCTGCCTTTTGTCGAAAGCGGCCTGCTCACGCTGGTCGGTGCGACCACCGAGAACCCCTCGTTCGAGGTTAACTCGGCACTCCTGTCGCGGGCCAGCGTCTATGTCCTGCATGCCCTCTCCGAAGACGAAATGGGGGAGTTGTTCGACCGTGCGGCGGCGCAGGCATTGCCCCATCTCTCTTTCGACACTGCGGCGCGTGAGCGCCTGATCGGGCAGGCTGACGGGGACGCACGCCGACTGATCAACCTGCTCGAGCAAGTCAATACTGCTGCGCAGACGGCGGGTTTGTCCGAGGTTGGCGGCGACTTCATCGACAGCACGCTGGCCCAGAGCCTCCGTCGTTTCGATAAGGGCGGCGATGCCTTCTACGACCAGATCTCCGCGCTGCACAAGTCGGTACGCGGCTCGAACCCGGATGCCGCGTTGTACTGGTTCTGCCGCATGCTCGACGGGGGGGCGGATCCGCGTTATCTTGCCCGGCGCATCGTGCGCATGGCCTGGGAGGATGTTGGCCTTGCCGATCCGCGCGCCGCTCAGCTGGCTGGCGAGGCGGCGTCCACCTACGAACGCCTTGGTTCGCCCGAGGGAGAGCTGGCGCTGGCCCAAGCGGTTATCTACCTTGCCGTGGCCGCCAAATCGAACGCCGGCTACGTCGCGTATAATGCCGCAAGGGCTTTCATCGCCAAAGACGGTTCGCGGCCGGTGCCGCTGCATCTGCGCAACGCGCCGACGCGCCTGATGAAGAGCCTGGATTACGGCAAGGACTATCGCTACGCGCACGACGAGGCGGGCGGCTACGCGGCGGGCGAAAATTATTTTCCCGAAGGGATGCCGCGTGTCGACTGGTATCAACCGGTTCCGCGCGGGCTGGAGATCAAGATCGGCGAGAAGCTCGCGCAATTGCGTGAACTGGATCGCCAGGCGAAAGCCACCAAGGAATGACGGTTTGGTGCAGCCGTGGAAGCGGCTGCATCGGGCCATGGTTTTTTTATTCAGGCGAATTGAGATAAAGGACTGACGATGCTGGACATTCAACTGTTGCGCAACAACCTGGAGGCCGTCGCCACGCGTCTTGCTGCGCGCGGCTATACGCTCGATACCGCGGCCTTCCTGGCCCTTGAAACCGAGCGCAAGGATTTGCAGACACGGACCCAGGACCTGCAGGCATCACGCAACAGTCTTTCCAAACAGATCGGCCAGCTGAAAGCCAAGGGCGAAGACGCCGCCGGGGTGATGGCCCAGGTCGCAGCTCTCAAGGCTGACCTCGAGGCTTGCGAAGCCCGGCTTGCCGAACTGCTCAAGGAATTCGATGCCTTCGTCGCCGTCATCCCCAACCTGCCGCAGGAGAGCGTGCCGCTTGGCCACGACGAGACGGGCAACGTGGAAGTGCACCGTTGGGGCACGCCGCGCAGCTTTGACTTCCCGGTCCGCGACCACGTTGATCTCGGTGAGGCGCTGGGGCAACTCGACTTTGCCACCGCAGCCAAGATTTCCGGTGCCCGTTTTGCAGTGATGAAGGGAGGGCTCGCCCGCCTGCACCGTGCCCTCGCCCAGTTCATGCTCGATACGCACAGTGGGGAGCACGGCTATATCGAGGTCTATACCCCCTACCTCGTCAATGCTGAAAGCATGTACGGTACCGGCCAGCTGCCCAAGTTCGAGGCCGATCTGTTCAAGGTGCCGCGCCAGGATGCCGACCCGCTCTACCTCATTCCGACCGCTGAAGTGCCGGTGACCAACATCGTGCGCGACGAGATCCTCGCTGCCGATGCCCTACCGATGAAGCTCGTCTGCCACACCCCGTGTTTCCGCTCGGAGGCCGGCTCCTACGGCAAGGACACGCGCGGCATGATCCGCCAGCACCAGTTCGACAAGGTCGAATTGGTGCAGATCGTCAGCGCCGAACAGTCGAACGAGGCGCATGAGGCGCTCACCCGCCATGCCGAAGTGATCCTCGAAAAACTCGGCCTGCCGTATCGCCGCGTCGTGCTGTGTACTGGCGACATGGGTTTCTCGTCGGCCAAGACCTACGACCTCGAAGTCTGGCTCCCTGCTCAGAATACCTACCGCGAAATTTCTTCTTGCTCGAACTTCGAGGCGTTCCAGGCGCGGCGCATGCAGGCCCGCGTGCGTAACGAGAAGAACAAGCCCGAGGCGGTGCATACGCTGAACGGCTCCGGTCTCGCTGTGGGGCGTACGCTCGTTGCCGTGCTGGAAAACTACCAGAATGCCGATGGCAGCATTACCGTGCCGGACGTGTTGCGTCCGTACATGGGGGGATTGGAAGTCATCCGCGCCTGATGAATCGGTACGGATCGAATCGTAAAAAAGGCCGGGTGACCGGCCTTTTTGCTTATGGAGAGGACTCTAGCCTTTGGCGTATGTGCGCTGCCCAGTCAGGCATGTGTTTCCAGAAGAGATGCAGAATGGGGCGTGGGCTGGCACATTGATAACCATAACGTGCAGCCAGGGTGCGCAGGGTTTCTGTGGCATAGATGCTGATGTGCCCGTTGCGCGGGGAGATATACCACCAGTCGATGCGGCGTGGCCGTTGCAGATGTCCATCGGAGAGCATGGTCGAGAAAAGCAGCAGCCCGGGGTCGGCAAGGCGCGAGGTAAGGCTTGCGAGCAAGGGATGGGGGTCGGCGACATGCTCGAAAACCTCGAATGAGGTGATCAGGTTGAATCGTGCGCCTTCAGGCAACTGCTTGTCGTTCCCTGCATATGGGTCATACGACGTACTATCCCAGCCGGCTGACTGCAGGATACGGCTCAACTGGCCGTCTCCGCCCCCATAATCAAGGTGGCGGATGCCCTGATAGTCGGGAAAGAGCTTGAGAAGTCCCTCGGCGTTGACTTTGGCGCGTGTGCCGTCGAAATCCGGATCGACCCGGTGGTAGTCGGCGTTGTAGATGAAGCGCGAGAAGTCTTCCGTTGTCCAAACGCCGAATTCCGGTGCAAACAGGAATCCGCAGGATGGGCAGAGAAAATAATAGATCGGGATGCCCGAGTGGGTCAGGAAGACGCCCCGCTCCTCAACACAGGATTTGTTGAAGTCGACCACATCGTAGGGAGTGGCTGCCCCCTGGCATACCGGGCACGGGTGAGGCTGGTTGGGGAGCTGGATCATGGCTTGGCGCAAGCGACTGTTGGCATACGTCGAGCGTAGCGCAATCGGTGCCCGTCGTGAAGGGATGCAGTGTTCAATCGGCGTGGCCCTGCAGTCCGGGGCATCTGACTCATGGCTTGTGGCCGCGTCGTGAAGGAGGCAGGTTGCCGCGCCCGGGTTGACGGAGCATTAGCGTGCGCTTTACATTTTGATAAAAACTCAAGGGGCGGTCGTTGCTGATATGAAACCAAATACAGTCTTGGTCAAAACAGGCAAAGGGCAGGATGAGATTGCAACCCGGCAGAACCGTCTGCCGGCGCGGGTGCGAACCATGCTCATTACCGTGGACGGCCGCCGTTCGGTTCAGGAACTTGCTGCCAGCAGCGTGTTTGGGGAGGCAGGTGCACATGAGTGTCTGGCGACCCTGCTTGACAACGGATATGTCGCCGAAGTTGTCGGGGTTTCGGCAGCACCGATAACGATGCCTCCGGCAAGCGCTGCCTCGGAAGGCGAAGCGAAAGATGTGCGTGGGATCAAGCAGGGCGTTGTCAATGCAACCCCCTATGCGCAACAGGTCGCAGGCGATATCGCCGTGGCTCGGCGCTATGTTGCGCAGTCGGTCTACGAAATCTTTGGGCCCGATGTCGACATGTTTGCCCTTAGTATCGAAAGCGCCAAGACGTCGCAAGAGCTTCTGCAGCAGATGGATAGAATGCGCACCGCCTTGGTGGCCAGCGTCGGGGAAAAGCGCGTTGAGGAACTCTGGGCCAAAACCCATCTCCTGTTGGCTTGACGTTGCCACGTGTGGGCTGAGAGAGCTTGCACAGTCCTGAATCGGAAAGACCTGTCGGTATTTCCGATGTGCAGTGTTTGATGCTGTATCGCTTCTCTTTGCTCCCTTGGCAGGGATTCCGACGGTAGGCATGGTTCAGCGGTCTGTCATGCGCTCTGGGTGCCTACGGCGCCTCTTCGTTTCTTTCTGCAAACTGATTTCGGTTTTCGTACGCGGCCTTCGTTCGATTCCGTGCGCTGACATGCGCGGCCCGGAAAAAAGGTGGTTTTTCATGCAGGGGACTGCCTGCGCTGCATGGCTGTTGTTCCAGTGCAGGACGGTTTTATCAGGCGTAACGATCAGGCAGAATGTGTTATTCCGAACAAGGGGAATAGGGGAGTAGGAGTTATGGTGCACAAAGAGACATCAAGACTCGACCGAGTCGTCGCGGAGGCTCGCGCAGCGGCAGACGAGCGGGCAAAGGGTTATCGCGAGCAGGCTTTGAAAATCTATCCGTGGATCTGTGGGCGGTGTGCGCGGGAGTTTACCCACACCAATTTGCGCGAGCTCACGGTACACCACCGTGACAACAACCATAACAACAATCCGTCCGATGGCAGCAATTGGGAGCTTCTTTGCCTTTATTGCCACGATAACGAGCACCAGAAGCAGCTTGAGCTGGAGGCTGGGGGAGGAGAGGGCGGCCAGCGCACCGAAGCCGCCACGCACTCGCCTTTTGCCGATCTCAAGGCCATGCTGGCCAAGGGGAAGTCGAGCAAGGGGTAGGCTTTCTGGGGGGGCGCATCTCCGTGAGAGGAAGGGTATGAGGGGCACATTATCTGTGCACCGAGTCGATTCCTTGTGTCGAAACCCCGTTTTTGAGCATGAAAATGTAGTCCACGATACATAGGGGCAATTTGGCAGTCCCTATAATGACTTTTCGAGTGTAGCCGTCGCTTATCCATTCCCGCTGATTTGAAATACAGGAATTCGTTGTCATGTATCAACACGTGTTTGACGAAAACCGACAGACGGACATGCGCAACTGCTTTTTAAACGAGCTTGCGCCGCTGGGCATGCTCCGTCACTACAGCAAGCGGGACGAAATCAACCAGTCTTTTATCGGGCAGGCTGTGGCCATTGTGGTTGATGGCAAGGTGTGCAAAAGCATCCTCAGTTCTACCGGGCAGCAGCGCCTGCTTTATACCCTGCGGCCAGGCGAGATGATCGGTGAAATGAGCCTCATGTGTGGAGGGAACCTTGGTTACCAGTTGCGAGCCAAGGAAGACTCCGATATTTCCTTTGTCGGGCTGGATGCGCTGAATAAAGCGCTTGAGGCCAAGCCTTCGATTTATCGGCACTTGTTGAACAGCGTGACCCGAAAGAACCGCATTCTGCTGCTGCAGCTCACGGGCGCAACCTTCAACAATGCCTACGGCAGCATCGCGGATGCGCTGCTGCGGCTGGCTGCCTGCTCGGACACCATGGATTCGAAATGGGCGCCGGATACCATCAGCACAAGCTTCACCCAGGCCGAACTTGCCCATAACACCGGCTGTTCGCGGGTGACCGTGACACGTGTGCTCAACCGCTTCGTTGAAGAAAAGATCATATCCGTCAGGGACCGGAGGATTGTGATTCACGACATTGCCGCATTGACCGCCTATACAGATACCGTTTAACAACAGGGAGGAGGGGAAAGATGATCAAGCTGATTGGCGTGGTGATTGTGATCGCGGGCTTGCTCTTGCGATTCAATACACTGCTGGTGGTCCTGGTGGCGGGGTTTGCCACGGGCCTGGTAGCCGGCATGTCGCCGGTGGAGATTCTCGAGGCCATCGGCAAGGCCTTCGTCACCAACCGCTACATGTCCCTGCTGATTCTGGTGCTGCCGGTGATTGGCATCCTGGAGCGTTTTGGCATGCGCGAGAAGGCGGAAGACGCCATCCGCCGGATGAAAATGCTGACGGCTGGCCGGGTCATGTTCGGTTACCAGCTGGTGCGCCAGATTACCGTCGGGCTGGGTCTGCATGTGGGTGGGCATCCGAGTTTTGTCCGCCCGATCATTGCGCCGATGACCGAGGCAGCCTCCGCGCGCGAGGGAGTGAAGGATGAGCGGTGGATAGACCGTATCCGGGCGATGTCCGCTTCCGCTGACAACTATGGCAATTTCTTCGGCCAACTCCTGTTCCCTGCGGCTGGCGGCTTGCTGCTGATCAAAGGGGTGCTAGATGCTGCGGGCTACAACGTGGATTTGATGACCATGGCCAAGTACGCCATCCCGACGGCGATTGCCGCGGCAATCATCGCCTTCGTGCGATTTATGCTGCTCGACAAGAAACTCCGTGAAGCGGCCAAGCGCGAAGGAGAGGGGCAATGATGAACATCACTCTCGATCATATTTACGCGGTCACCGGTGTTTTCCTTCTGGTGTTCACGGTGCTGACCTTGCTGGACAAGAAAATGACCGGCTTGAACCGGATCGGTACCGCCGTCTTCTGGTTGCTCTACGGTGTAACCTTTATCTGGGGGAAGGAGATTCCGCCGGTCGTGGTCGGCGTCATGGTCGTGGCCATGGCCTTGATTGCCGGTTTCAAATGGATGGGGCTTGGCGAGTATCTGGCTTCTGCCGCCGAGTTCAAGCGCGCCATGGCCGACAAATTTGGTTACTGGCTTTTCGGGCCGGCGCTGGCTGTGCCGTTTGTCACCTTCCTCGTGGTTTTGCTCTTCCCAAAAATGGGCGCTTTGATCGGTCTGGGCATTGGATCGATTGCGGCCCTGTTGCTGGCATTCATTTTGACGCGCGTTCCTCCGGTACAGGCCTTCCAGGAAGGGCGGCGCCTGCTTGATGCCATCGGCTGGGCGGTCATTCTGTCGCAATTCCTTGCCGCGCTTGGCTTCCTCTTTGATAAGGCGGGTGTTGGCAAGGTCGTTGCCGAGATGGTTTCAACCGTCGTTCCGGTCGACTTGCGCCTGGCTTGCGTCATTGCCTACTGCGGCGGAATGGCCTTGTTTACCATGATCATGGGGAATGCCTTTGCCGCTTTTGCCGTGATTACGAGCGGTATCGGCATTCCGCTGGTGATCAAGATGCACGGTGCCGACCCGGCGATTGCCGGGGTGATCGCGATGCTTTCTGGTTACTGTGGCACGTTGATGACGCCCATGGCGGCCAATTTCAACGTGGTTCCGGCGGCTTTGCTGGAAATGAAGGATAAGCACGGTGTGATCCGAGCGCAGGTGTTTACTGCGTTGCCGATGCTGGTGATCAATATTGCCTTGATGTATTTCCTGGCATTCCCCCGTAACTGAGCAGAGGAATTCTAATCATGCGTAATGTTCTGATAACAGGGTTTGAGCCATTTGGCGGGGAGCCGATCAATCCTGCGCTCGAAGCGGTGCAGCGTCTGGAAGGGCTGATCCTGGGTGGTGCCAGGGTGGTCACCCGGGCGCTGCCAGTCGTCCGCTTTGCGGCGATCGAAGAGATCGAACGTCATATCCGGGAGGTGG
>CAZHFS010000009.1:15892-23101 GCA_964531885.1 uncultured Propionivibrio sp. | reverse complement strand
AGATAGCTTCAGGTGACTGGAGTTCAGACGTGTGCTCTTCCGATCTGGTAAGGAATGCCGTAACGGTCCTCGACGAGCGGGGTGCTTTCGTCCCAGGCGCGGAAAGCGAGCGGCGTACGCGGCGCGACGACGACCGGGAGCAGGGCGGCGAAGCCCGGCAAGCCAGCCCCACGCCACTGCGCCATCAGCGGGCGCAGGTCGGGCTCGTTCTGAATCGGCCAGCAGAAGGCGACGCGTTTTCCGGCAAGATCCGGGTAATTTTCGGCCAGGTGGTCACGCACGCGGAGGGACCAGGCCTCGACCGTGCTTTCCGGCAGGTTGCGACGCAGGTCGATGAGGTGCTGGCGCAGGGCGCGGCGGGCCTCGGCGGGGGTGCCGGCAGACGGTGATCCGATGTCCATGTGTTATGCTGCGAAGTCAGTATTGACCGGTTTTTCAGCTTATCATGAAGTTACGCCTGCACGTTTGTCTTGCGGCCTTGTGCCTCACCTTCCCCTTGTTCGTCACGGCGCAGTCCGCGCCGTCGCCCGATGAGCGCTTTCTGGCCGCCCGGGATGCGGCACGGGTCGCAGACCGGGCAAAGCTCGATCGCCTGGCTGGCGAACTGCAGGGCTACGAACTTGTTTCCTACGTCGAGTACTGGCGCCTGCTTCCCGATCTGGCGACGCTCGATCCGTCGACCGTCCGGGCTTTCCTGCAACGCTACGAGCGCAGCTACATCGCCGAGAAACTGCGTAACGACTGGATCAAGCAACTCGGAAAAAAGCAGCAGTGGTCGGAGATCGATGCCGAGTATCCGCTGGTCGTCCAGCCTGAGCAGGAGGTTGCCTGTTATGCAATGCAGGCGCGGCGCGCACGCGGCGATGCGAGCGTGGTCAACGACGCCATGCCTCTGTGGCTGACCCTGATCGAGCCACCTGAAGGCTGCTACCCGGTGCTCGAAGCATTGATCGTGGAAAAGCGCGTGCTGGCCGATGAAGTCTGGGCGCGCATCCGGCGGCAAATCGAGGCGAACCGCCCGGTCGCCGCGCGCTTTAGCATGAACTATCTGCCGCCGAGTCAGACGCCGGACGACAAAACACGGCAGGCCGCGACCGAGTCGTCGATGGCCTGGCTGGCCAAGTTGCCGGCGAATTTTGCGCAGAGCCGCATGCAGCGCGAGTTGGCAGCCATTGCGGTGGCGCGCGTGGCGCGCAGCGATCCGCGCATGGCAGCCGAGCAATTGGCGCGCCTCGAGGGGAAATTGCAGGCCAGTGAGCGCGGTTGGGCGTGGAGCGTGGTGGGCTGGCAGGCCGCGCAGCGTCACATGACCGAGGCGCTCGACTGGTATCGTCAGGCCGGCGATGTGCCGCTGTCGGACGAAGTCAGCCAATGGAAAGTGCGCGCCGCCCTGCGTGCCAGCGATTGGGGAACGGTCCGCCGGACCATCGAGCGTATGCCCGAGGCGCTGGCCAGTCAGCCCAGTTGGGTGTACTGGCTGGGACGCGCCTATCGTGCCGGGGGGCGCCTGGACGAGGCGCAGGGGCTGTTCCAGCGTATTGCCGGGCAACCCAATTTCTACGGCAACCTGGCCGATGAAGAGCTTGGCCGGGGTATCGTCACCCCGCCGCGCGCGCAGCAACCGACGCGCGACGAGTTGGCCCAGATGGCGGCGCGACCCGAGATTCGCCGGTCGCTGACCCTGCTGCGCCTCAATATGCGGGTCGAAGGGGTGCGCGAATGGAACTGGGCAATGCGCGGGCTGAACGATCGCGAGTTGCTGGCGGCGGCGACGGTTGCCGAGCGCGCGGGCAATTTCGACCGGGCAATCGCGGCCGCCGATCGAACCAAGGATGAACACGACTACAGCCTGCGTTACCTGACCCCGTACAGCCAGGAGGTGCGCCCGGCGGCGCAGCGTCAGTCGCTCGATGATGCCTGGGTGTACGGCTTGATGCGCCAGGAAAGCCGCTTTGTGACCAACGCCAAGTCGAGCGCCGGCGCTTCCGGGCTGATGCAGCTGATGCCGGCGACGGCCAAGTGGGTGGCCAACAAGATCGGCCTGAAGGACTACCACCACGGCCGGGTGAACGACACCGAGACCAACCTCCTGCTGGGCACGACCTACATGCGCATGGTCATGGAAAGCCTGGACAACCACCCGGTACTAGCTTCCGCAGCCTACAACGCTGGCCCCGGCCGTGCCCGCAAATGGCGTGCCGACCGGCCGCTGGAAGGGGCGGTTTATGCCGAAACGATCCCATTCACCGAAACGCGCGACTACGTGAAAAAGGTGATGAGCAATGCGGTGTATTACTCGGCCTTGTTTGAAGGGCAGCCGCAGTCGATCAAAACCCGTTTGGGCACCATCGCTGCGCGTTCCGGCGGCGATGTGAAGGTCGAGGAATTGCCCTAGAATCTGGATTGACGGGGCGTAAGACGCCCTTTTTCCGTTGCCTGTCTTGTTGCATTTCCCGGGAGGTGTGTCATGCCTGTGCGTAAAGTGCTTCTGATCGGTGGAAGTGGATTTGTGGGCGGCTGGTTGGCCAGCCGGCTTTCGGCAGCCGGAATCCGGGTAACCATCCCGACCCGGCGACGCGAGAACCGCAAAGGGCTGTTGCTCCTGCCCACGGTGTTCGAGGTTCAGGCCGATGTGAATGACCCGCAGGCGCTCATGCATCTCGTCGAGGGCGCCGATGCGGTGATCAACCTGGTCGGCATCCTGCATGATCGCGATGATCGTGAACCCTATGGCGCGGCTTTCCAGGCAGCGCATGTCGACCTGCCGCGCAAGATCGTCGACGCCATGCGTGCGGCCGGGGTGCGCCGCCTGCTGCACATGAGCGCTCTGCAAGCGGCGCCCGACGCGCCTTCGGCGTACTTGCGCTCCAAGGCGGCGGGCGAAGCCGTTGTCCTGGGGGCAGCGGGGGACTTGGACGTGACCGTGTTCCGTCCGTCGGTGATTTTCGGGCCGGGCGATGCCTTCCTAAATACCTTTGCCAGCCTGCTGCGGCATGCCCCGGTGCTGCCCTTGGTGGGCGGTTCGGCGCGCATGCAGCCCGTTTTCGTCGGCGATGTGGCCGATGCGTTTGTTGCCGCACTTACCGATCCGGAGAGTGTCGGTAAAACATACGAACTGGGCGGGCCGCGGGTCTACACCCTGCACGAACTCGTACGCTATGTCGCCGATCTGGGCGGGCGGCCGCGCACGATCATCGACATGCCCTCCGGCATTGCCAGCCTGCAGGCGCGCGTGCTTGGCTGGCTGCCCAATCCGCCGCTTTCGCCGGACAACCTGCGTTCACTCTCGGTGCCCAGCGTGACCGACGGTCGCAACGCTCCGCCGGCTTGGCAGCCACATGCACTGGAAGCCGTGGCGCCGGGCTATCTGGCACCGCTCAAGCTGCGTGAGCGGCTGGGTTTTTATCGCAGCCGTGCCGGGCGCAGCGGCTGATTCCCCTTTCGATGCCTTCCTAAGGAAAAATCATGGGTATGAAACTGGTCATCGGTGACCACAATCTGTCGTCCTGGAGTTTGCGTCCGTGGCTGGCCCTCAAGCAGGCGGGGATTCCCTTCGAGGAGGTCGTGGTGCGCCTCTATTCGCCGGACACCAAGCGCGAGATTCTCAAGCACTCGCCTTCCGGCAAGGTGCCTTGCCTGGTCGATGGCCAGGCCGTGATCTGGGATTCGCTGGCCATCTGCGAGTATGCCGCCGAGCAGGTACCGTCGCTGTGGCCGGCCGATCGCGCGCGGCGCGCCGAAGCACGTTCGATCAGCGCCGAAATGCATTCGGGGTTCATGGCCCTGCGCAAAGGCTTCCCGATGAATGTCCGGGCCGAGTTGCCAAACCACCCGCGCGATGCCGACATCGAAGCCGACATCGCGCGCATCGTCACGATCTGGGAAGGCTGCCGGGCGCGCTTTGCCGCCGACGGCCCCTTCTTGTTTGGCACTTTCTCGATTGCCGACGCGATGTATGCGCCGGTGGTCTGGCGGTTCAACACCTATGGGGTGTCCCTGCCGCCGGCATCCGCGGCGTGGTGTGAGCACATGCGCAATCTGCCGGCTATGCAGGCGTGGCGCGCTGCCGCGCTGGCCGAGCCGCCGCGCGAGGGCTGACGGAGCACGCATGCAGATTTACACCGTGGGCGGCGCCGTGCGCGACGCCCTGCTCGGGCTGCCGGTCAAGGATCGCGACTACGTGGTCGTCGGCGCGACGCCGGAGGCCATGCTGGCGCGCGGTTTCAAACCGGTGGGCAAAGATTTTCCGGTGTTCCTGCACCCGAAAACGCATGAGGAATATGCCCTGGCGCGCACCGAGCGCAAGTCCGGGCACGGCTATACCGGCTTTACTTTCCATGCGGCCCCCGATGTGACTCTGGCTGAGGATCTGGCGCGCCGCGATCTGACGATCAATGCCATCGCCCAGGCCGAGGACGGCACCCTGACCGACCCCTACGGCGGCATTGCCGATATCGAGGCGCGCATTCTGCGCCACGTCGGACCGGCGTTCGTCGAAGACCCGGTGCGCATTTTGCGTATCGCCCGCTTTGCCGCGCGCTTTGCCGATTTTTCGGTGGCGCCCGAAACGCTCGACCTCATGCGTCGCATGGTCGATGAAGGCGAAGTCGATCATCTGGTGCCCGAGCGGGTCTGGCAGGAATTGTCGCGCGGTCTGATGGAAGAGGCGCCTTCGCGTCTGCTGGAGACGCTGCGTGCCTGTGGCGCCCTGCGCGTCCTGCTGCCGGAGGTCGATGCGCTCTATGGCGTGCCGCAACGCGCCGACTATCACCCCGAGGTCGATACCGGCGTGCACATCCAGTTGGCGCTCGACTGGGCGGCAAAGAGCGGCCAGCCACTGGCCGTCCGCTACGCCGTGTTGCTGCATGATCTGGGCAAGGCGCTGACCCCGGCGCCCGATTTGCCTCGTCATCCCGGGCACGAGGGACGCGGCCTCGCACACGTCGATGCGGTGAGCGAACGCTTGCGCGTGCCCGTGGCGTGCCGGGAGGTGGCGCGGCTGACTGCGCGTTTCCATGGTGATATCCGGCGAGGCTCGCAGCTGCGCGCCTCGACCATCGTCAAACTCCTGGAAGCGTGCGATGCTCTGCGTCGACCCGAGCGCTTTGCGCAGGTGCTCGATGCCTGCGCCTGTGATTTTCACGGACGGGCGGGCTGGGCCGACAAACCCTTGCCCGAGCCGACCCTCTTTGCCGATGCGCTCGCAGCCGCGCGCTCGGTCGATGCCGGGGCGATTGCCCGCTCCTGCCGCGAGCGCGACCAGATTCCCGACCGCGTGCATGAGGCGCGCGTTGCGGCGGTATGCGCCGTGCTCGGCAAGACGCAGTGACAGTGCACGCAAAGCATGCTGATGGGACTGTCGATCGTCTGTGAACGGAAAACGCCGCGATTTGCGGCTATAACACAGTGGTGTCGCTGACGATTGGGTTGCCCAGGCGTTGTGCGGCCCTTTTTCTGCGTCGCGGAGTCGCTTATGGTTGCTCAAACACGCACACCTCGTCCTGGAATTGATGCAGCCCCGGCAACGGAAAGCCCATCGTCAGCGCAATCGGCGGCCCCCTTGGCCACGCAGATTGCCGAGCCAATCGTCGAGCAGTTGGCGGCGGGGGTGCTGGAGAATATGCTCAGTGGCGTCGCCTACTGCCAGATCGTCTATCAGGATGGCAGCGCCGTCGATTTCCTTCATCTTTATACCAATCCAGCTTTCCATCGGCTGACCGGGCTCGGGCCGGTGACCGGCCGGCGCATCAGCGAAATTCTTCCTGAGTTCAACGAGGCCGATTCGCGGTTCATGCGTCTATGTGCCCGAGTGGCCGAAGGCGGTCCGGCGGAGACTTACGAACTGTTCGTGAAGGCTTGGGGCCAATGGTTTTCCGGGGTGGTCTATTGCCCGAAACCGGGCCATTTCGTGGCGATTTTCGACCTCACGACAGCCCACAAGGAAGTCGAAACCGCGCTGCAGGCAAGCAATACCCAGTTGCGCTTTGTCCTGGAAGGTTCGGAACTCGGCTTCTGGGACTGGAATCTGGCGACCGGCAAGGTGGAGCGCAACGCGCAGTGGGCGGCGATGCTCGGTTATACCTATGAGGAAATGCAGCAAACGACGCAGCAGTGGTCGGACTTCGTGCATCCCGAGGATCGGGATCGCGCCTGGACTTCCATCTTTGATGCCGTGGAAGGGCGGAGTCCCGCGCACAAGCTTGAGTACCGGATGTTGCACAAGGACGGAAGTGTTCGCTGGATCCTGGATCAAGCCAAGGTCATGGAGCGCGATGCGCAGGGGCGGGCAGTCCGCATGTGCGGCACGCATACTGACGTGACCGAGCGCAAGCTGCTGGAACAGGAGTTATGGCTACAGGCCCGGGTCGATTATCTGACCGGCGTGAGTAACCGACGCCACTTCATGGAGCGTGCCGAGCAGGAGTTGCATCGCTGCGTCCGGTATGGTGGCCAGCTTTCCATCCTGATGCTGGATATCGACCATTTCAAGCAGATCAACGACCGCTACGGCCACAAAGTTGGAGATTTGGTGATCAAGACGCTGACTCAGGTCTGCACTGCCTCTTTACGCGATGTGGACGTGATCGGGCGGATGGGGGGCGAGGAGTTCGCCGTGCTGTTGCCTGAAACCGACCGTTCGGTCGCTGTGAGTGCGGCCGAACGCTTGCGCGTGGCCATCGATCAGGCCAAGGTGCCCCTCGCCGATGGTTTGCCGGTCAAGTTCAGCGTATCGATCGGGGTGGCGGCGATGCAGTCGGCGGACGACAACCTCGATGTGCTGCTCAATCGAGCCGATGCGGCCTTGTACGAAGCCAAAGGCAGCGGACGCAACCGGGTATGTGCCGCGAACGGCCAGTAAAGTGTCCAAACGATTGGCGCCACGGCGTGGGCGCGGGCGGGCAGGTCGTCAGGCGAAGGTGTTGACCGTGTTGCCGAGGTGCGGCGGGTTGTTCGCGGCCGGCTGCGGGAGCGCGGCGATCAGTTGCTGAGCGCTCTGTGCCTGCAGGTCAAGCGATTTGCGCAGCACCGTCAGCGCGACGGTATCTCCCGTGCGCGCTTGCTGCGCGGCGGAAACACTGGCGGCGACGTTGGCGATGTCCATGGTCTGTCCTGAGGAAAGGCCGCATCCTTACTGAGCGGCTAGCTTCATTGTAGGCGATCGTGCGCTGGCTTGAAAAGGATCAAAAATCCGAGGGTCAAAAGGTCAAA
>CAZHFS010000009.1:0-15792 GCA_964531885.1 uncultured Propionivibrio sp. | reverse complement strand
GGTCAAAGGGTCACAAGGTTGCGCTGCGGTCGCCCTGGGCAAAGCCGAGCAAGGTGTCGTCGATGCCCTTGCCGAGCGCCATGACCTTGAACAGTTCCCCCATCTCGCTCGGGCCGACGAGCTTCTGTGCCGAGGCGGCGAGCGGCAGGTAACGGGCGTGATCCTCGTACGGCGTGCGCGCCAGCACTTCGGTCAGGCCGCAGTTGAGCAGGAAGGCGCCTTGCGTGGTGTAGCCGAGAAAGTCGAGGCCCGCGCCATGCCCGGCCTCGACGACGGCGGTGAAGTCTACGTGCGCGGTGATGTCTTGCAGACCGGGCAGGTAGAAGGGGTCGGCGTGGGCACGGTGGCGGTAATGGCACATCAGCGTGCCTTCGCTGCGCTGGGGGTGGTAGAACTCGTGGCGCGGGAAGCCGTAATCGATGAGCAGCAGCACGCCCCGGCCGAGAATCGGGGCCCAGGCCGCCGTCCAGTCTTGGACGGCCAGACTGATTTCGCTCAGATAGCCGGTGGGCAGGGGGTGCTCGGCCGCCAGTTCGCGCGCACGCTCGGCCAGCCGGCCGGTGGCTGGGCGGTCCAGCCAGCTAAAGCGGTTGTTTGCGACGCCGACACCGCGCTCGAAAATGGTGTCGGGTTCGGCCTCGGATCCCCACACGACCAGATGGACGGGCAGCGCGTCGAGGAGTTCGTTGGCCAGCACCAACCCGTCGAAGCGCTCGGGTAGCCGGTCCAGCCAGCGCACGCGGGCGGCGAGGTGCGGGGCACGCTCGGTCAGCGTGGCCTGCTGGCGGGCGCGCAGTTCGCCCGAGAGATCGAGTATGGCGTAGGTCTCGGGCAGTGCGCCGCGCGTCTCGAGTTCTAGGAGCAGGTCGGCGGCGAGCTTGCCCGAACCGGCACCGACCTCGATCAGGTGCGGCGCCGAGAGTGCCATTACCTGTGCCGCCTGCGCGGCAAGGGTCTGGGCGAAAAGCGGTGACAATTCGGGGGAGGTGACGAAGTCGCCCGCAGCGCCGAACTTGTGCGCCCCGCCGGCGTAATAGCCAAGGCCGGGGGCGTAGAGCGCGCGCTCGAAAAAGCGCGCGAATGATAGCCAGCCGCCGGCGGCATCGATATCTGCGGCGATCAGCCGGCACAGCGCATCGCTGGCGGCCTGGGCGTCGGGAGAGGGCGGGGGCAGGTCAGTCATGGGCGTGTTGGGTGCGACAAAAGATGAATTGTCGCACGGGTCGGGCGTCCCGTTCGGCCGATGCCTCCGTTTGGTTTTGCTCCTGCGAAGAATCTATACTGAAACTGCTTGGTGGGCAGAATTGCCCGAAGGAGACGATGATGGGAAAAGCACATGAATCAAGCAAAGCCGTGAAAAAAGTGCCGATGCTGACGCCCAAGGAAAAGAAAGCCGCGAAACGGGTTAAGAAAAGCCATCGCGGCAGCACGCCCTTCCTGGATACGCATCACGGGAGTTGAGTCGTCCGGACAATGAGGGAAGGCCGGGGCCGGGTCGCAGCCCCGGCCTTGGCTTGTGCGCACTGTGTCTTTGGTCTATGGTTTGCGCTGTTGCTGTCAGTGAGTCGTTGTGAGCAAACACGAAATAGTCCTACTTAGGAAGAGGTCAGTGTGCTGTTCTCCCGTTGTTCTTTGCGAGCAATCGTTGCTGCTGTTTTTGCGGGGTGCTTGACGTTAGCGGCGCCGCTTGCTTGTGCCGAGGCTAAAACACTCATTTTTTTCTTGCCGGACTCGCCGCCGCAAGGGATTAAGACGGCGGATAGTCCGCGCGGGATCATGCATGATGTCGCTGTTGAAGCGGCTAGACGTGCTGGCTATAAGGCAGAGACCGGCTTTATTCCGTGGCCACGAACACTGGATGAAGTGAAGTACGGCGAAAATCTGCTGATCGCCGGGCTCAGCCGTGTGCCTTCGCGAGAGGACTCCTTTACCTGGATTTATCCCGTATTTAGCCTTTCTCGCGTGTTTGTGACCACCGGTCCGGTGATCAACAGCTACGAGGAAGGTCGGGAAAAGCTCGGCCGAATTGCTGTGCATTACGGGTCAATGGAAAAAACGATGCTCTTGGCTGGAGGCTTTGCGGCCAATCAGCTCAGTTTTATCACGACCAATACGCCCCTGCTCGATTTCCTGGTGCGCGGGCGAGTCGATGCACTGTATCGTCCGTTGATCGAAATTAAATGGTTGCTTCGCGGGCGTAGTGATCTTCGTCGTCTGGTCATTGGGCAGCCCATGCAATCGACGGATCAGTATATTGCGTGCTCGTTACGCTGTGATCCAGCAATCGTCGAAGGGCTTCAAACGGCGCTCAAGTCGATGCAAGCGGATGGTGCGATCGATCGCATCATGAAGGCATACGAGTAAGGTCAGGTCTTTCAGGAAACGAACTACCTGCGCCCGACCGCCCACTTGCCGGCGCCGCCGAGGGCCGAGGCGGCAGCGACGAGGAGCAGGAAAAGGCCGTGCAGGTTGCCGAGCAGCGGCGCGCCGTGCAGCCAACCGGTGACCAGCGGCCAGCCGACGATCAGGGTCAGGCCGATGCTCGCAAGCGGCATCCACAGACCGAGCAGCATGAACACCCCGCACAGCATTTCGGCGACATGCAATCCCCAGTGAGTGGCGAGTGCCAGTGTCGTGGGCAGGCGCGCATGCAGCAGCGGCTGCAGGCCGGCGACGAAAGCCATGCCGCCGACGGCTAGGCGCAGGAGTAACAGGGACCAGTCGATGCGAGCTTTGGAGGCCATTTGGCGAACCGGAGAAAAGGACGGGGCGAAGTATAGCGTGCCGTTGTCGCGCGGCAATGGGGACACTGCTGTCCGCTGTGGCCGGAGTTGGTGGAGCGAGGGGTAGGCTGGGGTAATGTTTTTGGTTGACAAGTTATCGGATATCTAATAACTTGCGATCAAGTTATCGGATATCTGATCTCAGGAGGTCAAGTGAAACGGATTCGCGAACCCGGTCTCAAGCAGCGCATTCAGGAGCAGATCAAACGGGTGATCACCGAGCGGGAGTTGCAGCCGGGCGACCTGTTGCCCCCGGAGGGGCAGTTGGCCGAGGACCTGGGCGTCAGCCGGGGTTCCGTGCGCGAGGCGATCAAGTCACTCGAGTCGCTGGGCATTGTCGAGTCGAAGCACGGCGCCGGGGTCTGCGTGCGCGAGTTCAACTTCGATTCGATCCTCGAATTTCTGTCCTTCGGACTGACTTTCCAGCCCGAGCGTGCCGGTGAAATCCTGCAGATTCGAGCCTGGCTTGAAGAGTCGGCGCTCACTTCGGTGACGGCGGTTATCGATGCCGAGGCGCTGGCGGAGATCGAGGGCCTTCTGGATCGCTGGGAGGAAAAGGCAAAACGCGGCGAATCGGCGCGCGAGGAGGATCGCAGCTTCCACCGGATGCTCTATGCCCCGCTCAACAACCCGTCGCTGCTCAGCCTCATCGACATCTTCTGGACGGTCTATCACGCGCTGGAGACCCGCAAAGTTGCCGGGGACCGGACCCCACTCGACACCCTGAAGTCGCACCGGGAACTGTTCGAGGCGGTGCGCGCGCGTGATGCGGCCAGGGCGCGCGCCTGCCTGAAAGAGCATTTCGGTAATGTCGAAGAGCGCTTTCGGGCGGTGGTGCGCTCACCGCGTAAGAACCTGACGACCGGCGGAGCGGAGTGAGGCATGGGCAGTTTGCTTGAAGTCCGCGACCTGGTGACCCGTTTCCGCACCGATGGAACGGTGATCCATGCGGTTAACGGGGTGTCTTTCGACCTCGATGCGCGTGGTTCGCTGGCCATCGTCGGGGAAAGCGGGAGTGGTAAATCGGTGTCGATGATGTCGGTGATGCGCCTGATTTCCGATCCGCCGGGGCGCATCGAGTCGGGCCGGGTGAACTTCGAGGGGCAGGATCTGCTGGCTCTCTCAGAGGCGGAGATGCGGCGCGTGCGCGGCCGGCGCATCGCGATGATCTTTCAGGATCCGATGACCGCGCTCAATCCGGTGCTGACCATCGGTTTGCAGATGTGCGAAATGATCGAACTGCACCTCGGGCTGTCGCCGAATGCGGCGCGCGATCGGGCGGCGGAAATGCTGACGCTGGTGGGGATCGGGCGGGCGCGCGAGCGGCTCGACGACTATCCGCACCAGTTCTCGGGCGGGCAACGCCAGCGCATCATGATCGCGCTGGCGCTGTCGTGCGATCCGGCGCTGCTCATCGCCGACGAACCGACCACGGCGCTCGATGTGACGGTGCAGGCGCAGATCGTCGAGCTGATCCAGTCGCTGCGCGACAAGCTGGGCATGGCGGTGATCTGGATCAGTCATAACCTGGGCCTGGTAGCCGGGGTCGTGGAGCGGGTGGTGGTGATGTACGGCGGATTCGTGGTCGAGGAGGCGGATGTCGATGCCCTGTACGAATCGCCACTGCATCCCTATACGCAGGGGCTGTTGCGCTCGATTCCGCGCATGGATGACGAGCGCGGGACACGCCTGTTTTCGATCGAGGGGATGCCGCCAGACCTGCGGCGAGCGCCCCAGTCATGTCCCTTTGCGCCGCGGTGCCCCCGGGCGGAGTCGCGCTGCCGGGAAAGCCTGCCACCTTTGCAGCAGTTGCCTGGGGAGCGGCGAGTCCGGTGCTGGCTGGTGAATGGCGAAGGAGGTCAGGCATGAGTCCGGTGACCGAGGTGCCACTGGTCGAAGTGGAGAACCTGCGCGTGCATTTTCCGATCCGGCGCGGCCTGCTCAAGCGCCAGGTGGGTGCCGTACGGGCGGTTGACGGGGTGTCCTTCGCGGTCCGCCGCGGCGAGACGTTGGGCCTTGTTGGCGAAAGCGGCTGTGGCAAGTCGACTACCGGGCTGGCCATGCTGCGCCTGCTTGAAGCAACGACGGGAACCATCCGTTTTGACGGTGTGGATCTGTCGGCGCTCGACGGCGAGCGTCTGCGCAAGGCGCGCCGCGACATGCAGATGGTGTTCCAGGATCCCTATTCCTCGCTCAATCCGCGCATGACCGTGGGCAGCATCATCATCGAGCCGCTCAACGTGCATGGCGTCGGGGTGCCTGCCGAACGCCGCGCGCGGGTGCAAGAGCTGATGCAGCTGGTTGGACTTAATCCGGCGTTCATCAACCGCTATCCGCATGAATTCTCTGGTGGGCAACGGCAGCGAGTCGGGCTGGCCCGAGCGCTGGCCACCAATCCGGCGCTGATCGTCGCCGATGAGCCGATCTCGGCGCTCGACGTGTCGATCCAGGCGCAGGTGGTCAACCTGATGGCCGACCTGCGCCAGCGCCTCGGGCTGACCTATGTGATGGTCTCGCATGATCTGTCGATGGTGCGCTACATCAGTGATCGGGTGGCGGTGATGTACCTCGGGCGCATCGTCGAGATCGGCTCGCGTGATGCGGTCTTTGATACACCGCGCCACCCCTATACCCAGGCCCTGCTTTCGGCGATCCCGACCCCCGATCCGAAGCGCGAACGTCAACGTCAGCGCATCGTGCTCCAGGGGGACGTGCCGAATCCCGCCAACCCGCCATCGGGGTGCCGTTTCCATCCGCGCTGCACGCGTGCGAGTGCCCTGTGCCGCGAGGCGGATCCGGTGTTGCAGCTGTTCAATGCGCAGGCGGGCGTTGCGCATCAGGTGGCTTGCCACCACGCCCACGAGGACAAGGAATAACAACAGACGTGCTGTATCCCTAAATCGTAGAAACGAAAGGAAGGTCAGTCATGAACAGGGGTAAAAAATTAGTGCTGGCGGCGAGTGCCGCCATTCTCGGGACGATGCTGTGGGCGCCGATCGCTGGCGCACAGCAAACCGGGCCGGAGAAAACCATTCGCCAGGCGTTCCGCACCGGCTGCATGGCCGGGCCGCTGTACACCACCTGCGGCAATCGCCTCGATGAAACCGTGCTGCAGGGCTTGGCACACGTGACCTGGAAGGGCGACGGGGTGAAGGCGCTGCTGGCCGAATCGTGGAGCACGCCGGATAACGGTGCGACCTGGATCTTCAAACTGCGCAAGGGCGTCAAGTGGCACGACGGCAAGCCCTTCACCGCTGACGACGTGGTGTTCTCCTACAACCTGTACGCCGACCCCGCGGCCGCGTCGATCATCGCCAACAACCTTTCCGACATCAAGGGCTACGACGACTTCCGCAACGGCAAGGCCGGGAGCCTTGCCGGGGTGAGCAAGGTCGACAGCCATACGGTGAAGATCGAGCTCAACGGACCGCGTCCGCTGTGGGTCGAGCTCAAGCAGATCTACTTCTCGATCCTGCCCAAGCACCTCCTGGGCGAGGTCAAACCCTCCGAAATCGCCCGCTCGCCGTTCTGGACGCAGAACCGGGTCGGCACCGGACCGTTCAAGTGGACGAAATACGTGCCCGACCAGTACATCGAGGTAGTGCGCAACGACGATTACTTCCTCGGTAAACCCAAGGTCAACCGCATCGTCTACCGCATCTTTGCCGACATTCCGGGCATCCTCAACGCCCTGGCGGCAAACGAGATCGACGTGATGTCGTACGAAGGTGGCGGGGTGCCGGTCAGCGACATCGAGCGCATGCAGAAAGTGCCGACGCTCAACGTGTTGCCGACCGTTGATGCGGGTCTGCCGACTTACCTGCAGTTCAACTTCGCGCAATCTTTCCTCAAGGACCCGCGCGTTCGGCAGGCGATGATCTACGCCATCGACCGTGACAAGATCATCGCCACGGTGCGCAAGGGCACGGGCAAGATTTCGAACACCATGTTCCCTGCAACCTGGGCGCAGTCGCCGGAGCTCAATCCCTACAAATTTGATCCGGCCAAGGCGCGCCAACTGCTCAAGGAAGCCGGCTGGGACTCGAGCCGCAAGGTCGATTTCATCTATTACTACGCCGATCAGGTGAACAAGGATACGGTGACGGCAATCCAGGCCTACCTTGCCGCGGTCGGAGTGAATATCGTGCCGCGCCTGCTCAATCCGGCCGAAATCCAGACGGTGTACAAGGACGGCACCTTCGAGATGGGCTATTTCGCCAACGGCCAGGGGCTTGACCCCTCGCTCGGCGCGCTGACCAGCACCTGCGGGGCGCAGCTCTCCTTCACTTACTGCAACAAGCGGGTGGACGAGCTGTACAACCTGGGTCTGAGCGAAGGCAAGCGCGAGAAGCGGGCACCCTACTACCAGGAAATCTCGAAGATCCTCAACGAGGACATGTTCCGCGGCTGGCTGTGGTACGACGTGCGTCCGATGGCCTTCAACAAGCGCGTGGTCGGGCCGACCGAGCGTTACGCCGAGATGCCGACCCTGCTCTTCAACCTGCCGGTTTATAACGAGGTCGAGAAGTGGGATATCCGCTAAACGCGATGTTCTGCGGCGGCGGGCGGGTGGCTTCGGCCCCCGCGCGTCGCGCGGGCGGGAGGGCATGGACATGCTGAATTTCATCTTGCGCCGCTTGCTGGTCAACCTGCCGATCCTGTTCGGGATCACGGTGATCGTCTTCTTCGTGGCGTCGAAGATGCCGGGTGACGCCGTGCTGGCGATGATCTCCAACGAGACGCCACAGGCCGAGGACCTGATCAAGCTGCGCCGTGGCCAGCTCGGGCTCGATCTGCCGCTCTACGAGCAGTACTTCCGCTGGCTCGGGCAGTTGCTGCAGGGGCACCTCGGCTATTCCTTCCAGACCGGCGAGCCGGTGCTCGACATCCTCTGGGCGCGCATCCCGGCGACCATTGAGCTGATGGGCGCGGCCTTGCTCCTGGCCATCGTGCTCGGGGTGGTGATGGGCGTGGTATCGGCGCTCAAGCAGTATTCAAGCACCGATTACACCTTCACCTTCCTCGGTTTTACCGGCATTTCGATCCCGGATTTCTTCCTCGGCATGGTGCTGGTGTATCTGTTTGCGATCCGTTGGCCGCTGTTTCCGACGTCCGGGATGACCACTGCCGGCGAGGCCTTCAGCCTGGCCGACAACCTCCGCCATCTGGTGCTCCCGGCGCTGGCACTCGGCCTCGTGCGGACCGCGACGTTCATGCGCTACACCCGCAACAGCGTGCTTGAGGTGATGAACAACGATTATGTGCGCACGGCGCGGGCCAAGGGGCTCGGCGAATGGCTGGTGGTCACGCGGCACATCCTGCGCAATGCCCTGGTGCCGGTGGTGACAGTGATCGGCCTCACGCTGCCGGTCCTCTTTGGCGGGTCGGTGGTGATCGAGATGATCTTCCAGTGGCCGGGCATCGGGCTGATGTTCATCAGCGCGGTCACCGGGCGCGATTCGCCAGTGATCATGGGCTACGTACTGTTTTCGGCGGTGATGGTGCAGGTGTGCAACCTGCTGACGGACCTTGCCTACAGCTTCCTCGACCCGAGGATTCGTTACGACTGAGGATGAAGCCATGGCTGTCAGCCTGACTCAAACTACTCCGATTGAACCGCTCGTGGCCGGCGAAAGCCTGTGGGCCAAGGCGCGCAAGCGTTTCTTCAAGCATCGTCTGGCCGTGTTCGGGCTGATCGTGCTGTGCGCCCTGTTTCTGATGGCGCTCCTGGCGCCAGCGATCGAGCGCTATTCCCCGATCGAACTCGACCTGATGGCCATGGGGCAACCGCCGAGCCTGCAGCATTGGCTCGGGACGGATACCACCGGGCGGGACGTGTGGTCGCGCATCGTGCATGCCGGACGCGTGTCGCTGTCGGTAGGTTTCGTCGCGGTGTCGATCTCCACGCTGATCGGTCTCCTGGTCGGCGGCATCGCCGGCTATGCCGGCGGGCGAACCGACCTCCTGCTGATGCGGGTGACCGACATGGTGATGGCTTTCCCGTCGCTGGTCATGATCATCACCATCGCCGCGGTGCTCGGGCCGAGCATCTATAACACCATGCTGATCATCGGCGTGCTTTCGTGGCCGGGCACGGCGCGCCTTGTGCGCGGGCAGTTCCTGTCCTTCCGCGAGCAGCAGTTCGTGCTCGCAGCGCGGGCCACGGGGGTGCCGCCGTACCAGATCGTGCTGCGGCATCTGCTGCCGAACGTGGTGGGCACGGTGACCGTCGCGGCGACCTTCGGGATGGCCAACGCCATCCTGCAGGAGGCTTCGCTGTCCTTCCTCGGCCTTGGCGTCCAGGCGCCTACACCGAGCTGGGGCAATATGCTGCAGGACGCCCAGTCGCACGGCATTCTCGAGGGCATGCCCTGGCTGTGGATCGCGCCCGGTCTGATGATCGCACTGGCGGTGCTGAGTATCAATTTTGTCGGGGACGGCCTGCGCGACGCGCTCGATCCCCGCTCGACGCTTTGAGTATTGGAGAAAGAACTATGTCGAAGAAATTCGCCCTGCGTGGGCTGGTGGCTGCTACCTTCACCCCGATGCATGCTGACGGCAGCCTCAATCTGGCGATGGCCGGGCCGATGATCGAACGCCTGCTGGCAGGCAAGGTGAGCGCGGCCTTCGCATGCGGAACGACAGGCGAATGCGCGTCGCTGACCAGCGAGGAGCGGCGGCAGACCCTGTGCGCGTTCATCGACGCGGCGGCCGGGCGCATGCCAGTGATCGCGCATGTCGGGCACAGTGCCCTGGCCGATTCGTGCGAACTCGCCGCGCATGCCCAGGCCGTCGGCGCAGCGGCCGTGGCCACCACGCCGCCCTACTATTTCCGTCCGGATTCGGTCGGCGCCCTCGTCGAGTGCATGGCACAGATCGCCGCCGCCGCGCCCGAACTGCCCTTCTACTACTATCACATCCCGCACCTTACCGGTGTCGCGCTGAACATGCAGGACTTCCTGCGCCAGGCCGCCGGGCGCATCCCGAACCTCGTGGGCATCAAATACACGGCGCCGACCGTCTATGAATTCCATGCCTGCGCGGCGTACGACAATGGCCGCTATGATCTCCTCTTCGGGTGCGATGAGATGCTGCTTTCGGGCATTGCCACCGGCGCGCAGGGCGCGGTGGGCAGCACCTACAATCTGGCGCCGCGCCTGTACCACCGCATCCGCGAGTGCTTCGAGGCCGGCCAGATCGAGGAAGCGCGCCGCCTGCAGCTGCTCTCGGTGCGCATGGTCGATATCGCCAAGGCCTTCCGGCCCTTGCCGGCGCTCAAGGCCATGCTCGGGTTTGCCGGTTGCGATTTCGGGCCGACACGCATGCCGCTGGCTGCCATGCGTGCCGACGAGATCGAGACGCTGCGTCGGCAGTTGGATGAAATCGGCTTCCTGGAGTGGATGACGGTCTGAACCTACGGAATGCCCTGACGATGAACACGCTGATTCCCACCCTTCCCGATATGCATACGCGCGCCGCGATCCTCTCGCATGTCGAACATACCCTGTCTTTCTACCACCCGCGGGCGATCGATCCGAGCGGGGGGTTCTACCATTTCCTCAAGGACGACGGTACGGTGTTCGATGCCCATACCCGGCATCTGGTGAGCAGTACCCGCTACGTTTTCCTTTGGGCGATGGCTGCGCGCCATTTTCCCGACCAGCCTGAGTATCTCGAAAACGCCCGGCGGGCTTTTGCCTTTCTGCGCGAAGCGCATCGCCAGCCGGAGAGCGGTGGCTATGCCTGGGTTCTGCACTGGCAGGACGGGCAGGCCAAGGTGCTCGATGGCACCAACCATTGTTACGGCCTGGCTTTTGTCCTGCTGGCGCATGCGCATGCCCTGATGGCCGGAATCGAAGAGGCACGGCCGGGGCTGGAAGAGACCTTTGCGCTCATGGAAGCTCGCTTCTGGCAGCCGGAGTACGGGCTATATGCCGACGAGGCGAGTGCCGACTGGCGGGTGCTTTCGCCATACCGCGGGCAGAACGCCAACATGCACGCCACCGAAGCGTGCCTGGCGGCGTTCGAGGCGACCGGGGATGCGCGTTTCCTCGACCGCGCCGAGCGCGTGGCCACCAACGTGACCTGCAAACTGGCCGCGCAGACCGACGGCACGATGATCTGGGAGCACTACCACCCCAACTGGACGATCGACTGGGACTACAACAAGAACGACATGTCGAACATCTTCCGGCCGTGGGGCTACCAGCCCGGGCACTTCACCGAGTGGGCGCGGCTGTTGCTCATTCTCGAGCGGCACCGGCCGCTGCCATGGCTGCTGCCCAAGGCCGAAGCCCTCTTTTCGCGGGCCTTCAAAGCGGCCTGGGACACGACGCACGCGGGCCTGTACTACGGCTTTGCGCCCGACGGCAGCATCTGCGATGAGCGCAAGTACCACTGGGTGCAGTGCGAGAGCATGGCCACCGCCGCAGTGCTCGGGCAGCGCACCGGCAAGGCCGAGTACTGGCAGTGGTATGACACACTCTGGGCGTACTGCTGGCGGCATTGGGTCGATCATCGGCATGGTGCCTGGTTCCGGCTGTTGACGCGCGACAACGTCAATACCACCGACGAGAAAAGCCCGGCCGGCAAGGTCGATTACCACACCACGGGCGCCTGCTACGCCATCCTGCCAACCCTCGAGCGATGAGCGGTAAGACATTTCCGCGTTTCATCTCCTTCGGCGAAGCGCTGACCGACCTGATCCGCACGCACGGCGACGACTGGTCGGCAAAGACCGGCGGGGCGGGCTGGAACGTGGCCCGTGCGACGGCGGCACAGGAGGTGCCGAGCGCGTTTGCCGGGGCGATCAGCCAGTGCTGTTTCGGCGATGCGCTGTGGGCGGCCAGCGCGGCCGCGGGTCTTGACCTGCGCTTCCTGCAGCGGCATGACAAGTCACCTTTGCTGGCCATCGTGCCACAGGCGCATCCGCCGCGTTATTTTTTCATCGGCAGCGACAGCGCCGATCTGGCTTTCGCGCCGCAGGCCCTGCCGGCCGGGTGGGAGCAGGAGGTCGTCTGGGCGCATTTTGGCGGCATCAGCCTGGCGCGCGAGCCGCTTGCCGCGTGCCTGCTCGGTGTGGCCGAGATGCTGCACCGGCGCGGGGTGACGATCAGCTTTGATCCCAACCACCGCAATGCCATGGGGCCGGATTATGCCGCGACCTTTGAGCGCCTGTGCCGAATCGCCGATGTGATCAAGGTTTCCGACGAAGACCTGGTTGGGATATACGGTACCGAGGACCCGCAAGCGGCTTTTGCCCGCGTGCGCGAACTCAATCCGCAGGCCTGGTGGCTGTACACCGCCGGAGCGGAGGGCGCGATCCTGTGCACCCCGTCCGGGAACTGGCAGGCGCGGCCGCCCCGGATCGAGGTGGTCGACACCGTCGGGGCGGGCGATGCGTGCATGGCGGGGCTGGTCACCAGCCGCCTGGCTGAGCCCGAAGCCGCTGCGGAACGCCATCTGGGCTGGGCAGTCGCCTCCGGGAGCGCCGCCTGTCTGGCCGCCGGTGCGGTACCGCCCGACCGGGCGAGCGTGGCAAGGCTGTTCGTGGCGGTCGACGTGACGCCGGTCACCGACCAGTAATCAGCGATCTGGCGCCTCCGGGCAGGCGGGGACAGGACGACTCACCGGACGCTCAGGGTCGGTCCACGCGGGGGTCAGCGCGAGGCCCTGAACAATGGCGGCAACCTGGGCGAGAAACCGGTTACCAGGGCTGTGCCGGCCAGGACGGCGAGGCTGCCGGCCAAGGTGTGCCAGCCGATGCGTTCGCCCAGGAACAGCGCCCCCCACAGGATGCCAAAGACGGGAATCAGATAGGTCACGGTGAGGGCCTGGACGGCGCCGATCTCGGCAATCAGCCGGTAGTACATGAGGATGGCGAGTCCGCTGCACATGACTCCCAGTGCAGCAACCGAAAGCAGGACAGTGGCTGAAGGCAGTTCGCCGGGGAGCGGTGAGAAGAGCGCGAGCGGCAGGAGCAGCAGGGTCGCTGCGCTCATGCTGCCGAGCGCATTGGCGTGCGGCGCAATACCGGTCAGCGAGCGGGCATACAGGGTGGCGACGCCGTAGCTGGCAGAGGCGGTGGTTGCCGCGAGTACGGCAAGTCCAGCACCTGCCGGCAGGGTCAGCGTTTCGATGCCAGCGAGCAGGGCCACGCCGCCAATGCCGAGCAGCAGGCCGAGCAGCGTGCGTGCGGTGAGCGGGGTTCGCGTCCATGCCGCACCGAATACTGCCGCCCACAGTGGTGCGGTGGCGTTAAGGATGGCCAGCAGCGCGGCAGGCGCGGTTTTGGCGGCGTAGGCGAACAGGGTGAACGGGATGGCCGCATTGAACAGGCCGAGAATGAGGTAGTGAGGGGCGTTGCGGCGCAGCTCGAACGGGCGTTGCGTGTACCACACCACACCAGCGAGAAAGAGCGCGGCGAGGCCGACGCGGAACACCACGAGTACGGCCGGGGCGAGGCTGGGGGCCGAGAGGCGCATGAATAGGAAGGACGCGCCCCAGATGGCGGACAGGGTGAGCAGGCGCAGGGCGTGGGACGGGGTCATCGCGGGGTGTCTGGGCGGGAAAGGTCGATGGTGACGTGCTCACCGTAGGCGAAGGTGAGTTGCGTCCACTCGTGGGCCGCCAAACCACGCCAGTGTCCGGTCAATGCCCGCAACACACCGGCGTGGCTGACCAGCGCCACATGGGCGTGTGCGGTGGTGCCGAGTTCTGCCGCGAAGTCCACAGCGCGGGCGTGGAGCATGGCGACCGATTCGCCTCCGGGCGGGATGAAACCGAGTACGTCGCTTGCCCAGGCGTCGATTTCCGGGCGGGCGATGGCGTCCCAGCGGCAGCCTTCCCAGGCGCCGAAGTCGATCTCGCGTAGGCGGGGGTCGATGTGTACCGCCGGGCTCAGCGCTTCGGCCAAGCGGCGCGCCCGGCGCAACGGACTGCTGATGACCACCGTGCCGGGTGGCAGATGCCGGCGCAGGGCCGCAGCATAAGGCTCGGGATCGGCGCAGTCGACGTCGAGTCGACCGTAGCACACCCCCGCGTCGATCTGCGGCGGCGGGTGGCGGATCAGGAAAACCTGCACAGCAGGCCGGCGTAGAAGGCGACTTCGGCCAGTTGCTGCACGGCCCCAAGGCAGTCGCCGGTGTAGCCGCCGATGCGCCGCAGGAACATGCGCGCCAGCCACCAGGTGGCCAGGACTGCAAAGGCGATGCCGAACACGCTTTGGAGTGGCGGCAAAAGGATCATTGGGACCAACGCCGTCACGGCGGCAAAGATCAGCGCCCCCTTCGAAATGCGCGTGGCGAGCGGTTTGGCCTTGCCCTCGTCGCGCACGTAGTCCAGGGTGTAGAGCAGGCTGGTTGAGCACAGGCGCGAGAAAGCGTGGCCGGCAATCAGGACGATCGGCAGCAGCTTGGGTTCGATCTCGACCAGGGCGAAGAACTTGGCGAGCAGAATGAGGACGAGGGCTATGGCGCCGTAGCTGCCGATGCGCGAGTCCTTCATGATGGTCAGGATCTGCCCTTTTTCCCAGCCGCCGCCAAAGCCGTCGACGGTGTCGCCCCAGCCGTCTTCGTGGAAGGCGCCGGTGAGGTACAGGGTGGCGGCCATTGAGGCCAGGATGGCCAGCGTCTTGGGCCAGATGAAGAAAAACAGGCCGAAAACAAGCGCCCCGATCCCCCCGACGATCAGGCCGACGGCGGGGAAGTAACGCGCCGAACGCTCGAGCGAATCGCTACCGTGCCCGACCCAGTCGGGTACCGGTAAACGGGTGAAGAAGCGGATGGCGCCGAGAAAAGCTTCGAGTTCGGAGCGTTTGGTCTGGGGCTGCGGCACGGCGGTGTCCTCTCGATGGTCCGGGGCGGGGCCGCGACGCGACCCCGAGGCAAGCGGAGCTTACAGCTTTTCGGCCACGCCGGCCGATTCAAAACTCGCCATTTCGTTGAGGAATGCGGCGGCGCATTTGACGAGCGGCCAGGCCAGGGCGGCGCCGGTGCCTTCGCCAAGGCGCAGGCCGAGGTCGAGCAACGGATCGGCGTCAAGGGCGGTGAGTTGTGCGCGGTGGCCCGGTTCGGCCGAGCGGTGGCAGAAGATGCAGTAATCGACGACGGCTGGCGCGAGGCGCGAGGCAGCGAGCAGCGCGGAAGTGACGATGAAGCCATCGATGAGCAGGGTCATGCCACGCTCGGCGGCACCAAGCATCGCGCCGGCCATGGTGACGATTTCGAAGCCGCCGAACTCGGCGAGGACACGCTCGGCCGGCGCGTCAGCCGGCAGGGCGGCGCGAGCCACGGCCTGGGCGAGCAGGGCGCGCTTGCGCTCAAGGCCGGCATCGTCAAGGCCGGTGCCGCGCCCGATGCAATCAACGAGGGGCGTGCCGGTCAGGGCATGGGTGATCAGCGAAGCCGAGGCGGTGTTGCCGATGCCCATCTCGCCGAAGCCGACGACATTGCAGCCGGCATCGGCCAGGGCGTAAGCGAGGGCGCGGCCTTTTTCCAGAGCTGCGGCGCAGGTTTCCGGGCGCATGGCTGGCTCGGTGATGTAGTTGGCCGTGCCTGGGCCTTGCTTGGCGTCGATCAGACCATCGCGCGCTCCGAAGTCGTGCGCCACGCCGCAGTCGATGACCTGGATGGTGATGTCGTTATGGCGGGCGAATACATTGATCGCTGCGCCGCCGGCCAGGAAATTCTCCACCATCTGCCAGGTGACGTCCTGCGGGTAGGCCGAGACACCGGCCTTGGCCGCGCCGTGGTCGCCGGCGCAGACGAGGATGTGCGGCCGACTGATTTTGGGCGTGAGAGTCTGCTGCATGCGGCCGAGGCGCAGGGCGACGGTCTCGAGTTGCCCGAGCGCGCCGAGCGGCTTGGTCTTGTTGTCGATCTTGCGTTGCAGGGCGGGGACAATGGTGGCGTCGGGTGTGGCGACGCGGAAGGCGGGGAAGGCAGCGGACATGGCAGTTGGGAAAAAAGAGGAAATTATACGCCTCGCCTCCCGTGATAACCTTGCGGCA
>CAZHFS010000008.1:0-24151 GCA_964531885.1 uncultured Propionivibrio sp. | reverse complement strand
GGGTTATTTCCGGAGAGGAGACTGACAACATGTGTTTTCCTTGTTGAGGCAGGTTAGAGGATTTGAGTATTTGTTGAAAACAAAGACAGCGTCCGGACAGAAGTCACTTTAGACACCTCTTGTTTCGGGATAAATAGGTCTACAATGCAAACACTATTTCTGTATTCGGGATAATCGATGGACAAACTCACCGCGCTCAAGGTCTTTTGTGCGGTTATCGAAGCCGGAGGATTTGCCCCGGCGGCCGACCGCCTTGGCCTTTCAACCACGGCCGTCTCCCGCCATGTGGCGCAGCTGGAAACGCAGCTGGGCATCCGCCTCCTGCAGCGCACCACGCGGCGCATGCGCCCCACCGACGAAGGGCTGGCGTACTACGAGCGATGCACGCAAGTGCTCCACGAACTCGATGAAGCCGACGCACTGGTCAGCGGTACGGCCCTGCGCCCATCCGGTCGATTGCGCATCACGGCGCCCATTGCCCTGGCGACTCTTCGTCTTGCACCGGCGCTGGCAGAATTTGCCCGCCTGCACCCGCAGCTGGAACTCGACCTGGTACTCTCCGACCACCTGGTCGACCTGACCGAGGAAGGCATCGACATCGCCATCCGTGTCGGGCGGCTCGGGAACGAAAACCTCGTTGCACGGCAGATTGCTGAAACCGAGATCCTGCTCGCGGCCTCGCCGGAGTACCTGCAGCGCGCCGGAGAACCCAAAACGCTCGACGATCTGAGCCGCCACGCCTGCATCACCTACAGCCACTCGCGGCAGGCCAATCACTGGACGTTCTTCCTGCCTGACGGAGAGCGCCCGATTCGCGTCAACAGCCGCATCAACGCCAACAACGGCACCCTGCTCGCCGAGATGGCCGCCGCTGGTTGCGGTATCACCCGGGCCCCCTGCTTCATCCTCGGCCCGTTGATCGAGGCCGGGCGACTGAAACGCGTGCTGCCGGAGCTACCCCCACAAACCCTGCCCGTGCACGCCGTCTACCCGACACGTCGCCATTTGTCCGCCAAGGTTCGTGCGCTCACTGATTTTCTGATCGCGCGCTCGGGCAACCGGAGCACCCAACACGACAATCTCTTTGTCAGTCAGGTGCCCGCCCCCAGCGCCCAGCTTACCGGTGCGCTTACCCCCGGTTAGAATGCTATTTTTTTCCTTTTCCTGATCATGATCCTCGGCCGCCTCAATGACCTCGACGCCCAGCGCGCCATCCTCCCGCCTGCGCTCGTGCGCAGCATCGAAATGCTTCTGGCACAAGGTCTCTCGACGCTCCCGCCCGGGCGTCACGAGCTCGAGGGTGACCGCCTGTTTGCCCTGGTGCAGGACGCCACCCCGCGGCGCGTCGAAAACAGCCTGATCGAGGCGCACGCAGACTACGCCGATGTGCAAATCCCGCTCACGGCCAGCGAGTGTTTTGGCTTTTCGCACCCCCAGCCAGGCCTTGCGCCCTGCGATGACCAGTTCGCCGAGCGCGATCTGGCCTTCTACCCGACACCGGAATCGGAGGCCTTCTTCGATGTCGCCCCCGGCGAATACGCTTTCTTCCTGCCTGGCGAATTGCACCGACCGTGCATCACATTCGAGGAACCGGCCCCCTTTCGCAAGATCGTCATCAAGATCCACCGCGAGTTGCTCAGCCTGAGCTGACCCTCTCCCCCGGCCGCGCAGCAGGGAGTGCTCAACCAATCGGCGAGCGCCGTGCTGCGCCCGACACGCGAAAACCAGCACCTCGTCGCCGACGGGGAATGGGTCGAACCCCCGGCAAAGCGCCCGACGGATTCTTCCGGCCCGCCCGGCCATTGGTTCTTTCTTCGGGCCATCTGATCTCACCAACCGTATAGCGCCAGGCGCAGAATGCGCTTGGATGATTGCATTCACTCTTTGCTTTGGCTATATTGCTAACTCGTATTAGCTAAGACTGGAGCTGAAATGCACACGCCTCTGTTCGTCGGCCTGGACGTCGGCTCGGCCAGTGTACGGGCAGGCATTTTCGACCCGACCGGCCAGCGCATTGCCTTTGCCGAGCAAGTCATTCAGCAATACCATCCACGCCCCGATTTCGTCGAGCAATCGTCAGCCGATATCTGGGCGCAAAGCGCTCAAGCCATCCGCAACGCCCTGAGTATGGGGAATATCGACCCAGCACACGTGGTTGCCCTGGGTGTCGACGCCACCTGTTCACTGGTTGCCGTCGGGGCGCACGGCCAGCCGGTCTCGGTGGCCGAGGACGCTAGCCCGGAGCGCGACATCATCATGTGGATGGATCACCGCGCCCGGGAGCAAACGGCGCGTATCAATGCCTCTCACGACCCGGCGTTGCAGTACGTCGGCGGTGAAGTCAGCGTCGAGATGGAGCTCCCCAAGGTGTTGTGGCTCAAGCAGCACACCCCCGAACGTTACGAGGCGGTATGGCGGTTCTTCGACTTGGCCGATTTTCTGGTCTGGAAAGCGTGCGGGGCCGACGTAGCCAGTGTGTGCACGCTGACCTGCAAATGGAATTACTTAGCCCATGAACAACGCTTCAGCAAGACCTTGCTCGCCGCCGCAGACCTCCTTGATCTGGGCGAAAAGCTGCCGCGCCAGGTCTTGCCGCTGGGCTCCGCGGCAGGGTCTCTGAGTGCCCAGGCAGCCACAGCGCTCGGACTCCCGAAAGGCATCATCGTGGCGACCGGCATCATCGATGCCCACGCCGGCGGTCTGGCCCTGATCGGCTCCGAACCGTCTGCCAGCCTCGCCATCATCGGCGGCACGTCCAACTGCCACATGATCGTCAGCCGCACGCCCATCATGGCACCCGGCGTCTGGGGCCCGTATTTCGGCGCCATGTTGCCGGGTTTCTGGCTCAACGAAGGCGGCCAGAGCGCCGCCGGGGCATTACTCGACTGGACACTGCGCCAGAGCGACTGCTGGCCGCAACTGGAAACGCAAGCCCGAACCGAGCAGCGCAGCGTCTATGCCGTGATCAATGACTGGGTCGCCGATCTCGAACAGCGCGAGCGCTGGCCCACGCACTCCTTGCATGTCCTTCCCGATCACCACGGTAACCGCTCGCCGCGCGCCGACCCGTCCGCCCGCGGCCTGATAGTCGGGCTCACTCTGGAAACCGGGCGCGATGCCCTGGCCAGGCGCTACTTGGCCACCTTGCAGGCGTTAGCCTATGGTACCCGGCACATCATTGAAACCTTGCGCACGCACGGGCACCGCATCGAACGACTGGTGATGTGCGGTGGCGGCACCAAGAACCCCTACTGGCTGCGCGAACACGCGGATGCCACGGGCTGCGCCATTGAACTCGTCAGCGAGGACGATGCGGTGACCCTGGGCGCCGCCCTGCTCGGCGCGGTCGCCAGCGGGCAATTCGCCTCTTTGCCCGAAGCCGCCCGAGCCATGGTTCGTCCGGGCCGCAGCATCAAACCACGCAGCGAAACCCAGGCATTTCATGCAGCCAAATACGCCGTGTTTTTGCAACTGTACGCCGATATGAAGCGCCACACCCAGGCGCTTGCCGACTGGTCGCATCAATAACTTCGCAAGGAAACTCGATGCTCACGCTCCACTTGCCACAGACCCCACCCGCTTTCTCCGCCGCGCTGAATGAAGTTTTGCTGGTCACCAATGCGGATTTGCGCGAATCGGCCAACGTTGAATGCTGGCCCGTCCAGAAGCGCTTCGAACAACGACTTTCCGACGTCCTGCAGGAACACTTCGGCGTTCTCAGCCGCCGTGCCCACCTCGTCAAGGGCGACAAAGGGCACGGCTTCATCAGCAGCCAGCGCGAAGGCAGCGACCTCTTTGCCGGGCTTGACCCGGAATCCCCGGTCATCGTCCTGCTCACCGCGTGGCAGTACTCGCACCATCTTGCCCCCAGCCTCGCCAAGCATCGCGGCCCCATCCTCCTGCTCGCCAATTTCGACGGTACCTGGCCCGGTCTCGTCGGCATGCTGTGCATGGCCGGCACACTGACCAGCCTGGGCAAATCGTATTCCCGGCTTTGGTCGGCGAATTTCGACGACGAGTTCTTCTACGCCGGGCTCAAGCGCTGGTTGGCTACCGGGCACATCGAGCACGACACCTCGTACCTGCACGCGGTCGACGCAGCCCATCCGGCGGCGGCCACCCCGGCCTGGGCCATCGGTCGCCAAGTCGGCGAATACAGCCTGCGCCACAAGGAGTTGATCGGCCTTTACGACACATTCTGCATGGGCATGATCAACGGTGTATTCCCGCAGAAAGCACTCGTCGACATCGGCATGCCGATGGAAGGCCTGTCGCAATCAGCCCTGCTGGTCGAAATGGACAAAGTGCCGCAGGCATTACGTGAAGCGTGCCTCGCATGGTATGAATCGCACGGCATGCGCTTTGCCTACGGCACCGATCCGACGCGCGAACTGACACGCGAACAGGTCCTCGAGCAATGCGCCATGCTCATCGCCATGGCCCGCGCGGTCGACCGTTTTGGTCTCACGGCAGTGGGTGTCCAGTACCAGCAAGGATTGGCGCATTCCTGCGCGGCCTCTGACTTTGCCGAAGGTGCAATCGGCTCGAGCGAACGCTTCCCCATCCCCGCCGAGGATGGACACATCATCCGCCCAGGCAAACCGATCCCCTGCGTCAACGAAGTCGACATGGGCACGGCAATCCCGCAGGTTCTGCTCTGGCGCCTGCTCGACGGCCTGAACCAGCCTGCGGCGACAACCCTGCACGACATCCGCTGGGGCAGCGAGTACGAAGGAGTTTTCTACTGGGATTTCGAGATCTCAGGCTCGGTGCCGTTCGATCATCTCAAAGGGGGCATCGCCGGCGCGACCGGCTATCGTCAGCCTCCGATGTACTTCCCACGCGGCGGGTCGACGATCGCCGGGCAAGGCAAAGCCGGAACGCTGATCTGGGCCCGAGCGCACTACGAGGGCACGCAAGTGGTGCTGCACGTCGGCACCGGGCAGGCCGTTGAATTACCCGCACCAGAATTCGAGCGCCGCCGCCGCGCGACAACCTATGAATGGCCGCTGCTCAACTGCACGCTTGATGGCGTCGGGCGCGACGACCTGATGGCCGGGCACCAGAGCAACCACATCACCATTGCCTACGTCGATCCGGCCTTGCGCGACGACATCATGCGTGCGCTGGTCGCCCAGGCCATGACCCAGAACATGCGCGTTTTCGTGGCCGGCGACGCCTACGCCAGACTCTAGAGGACTCCGAACCATGATGCCCCCGCTTGACCAACCCGGTGTCTGGCCGGTGATGCTCACGCCCTTCGACGACCGCCGAGAAATCGACTGGCGTTCGCTCGAGCGCCTCATTGACTGGTATATCGCCGCTGGCGTGCAGGGTTTGTTCGCCAACTGCCAGTCCAGCGAGATGTTCTATCTTTCGGAAAGCGAGTCGTTGCGCCTGACCCGTTTCGTGGTCGACTACGTCGACCAACGGCTACCGGTCATCGCCTCGGGACACACCGCCTGTGGCCTGTCGCAACAGATCGAGCAACTCAGCTGGATCGCCGAAACCGGGGTCGATGGCGTGATCATGATCAGCAATCGCCTGGCCATGCCCGGCGAGGACGACGATGTGGTGCTCGACACTCTGGCACGCGTCACCAGCGCCCTGCCCAAATCAACGCCGCTCGGCATCTATGAATGCCCGCAGCCTTACAAGCGACTTCTCTCCGATGAAATCATCGCCTGGTGTGCCCACACCGGCCGCTTCGCGTTCATCAAGGACACCTGCTGCCACATCGAGACCATCCGGCGGCGCCTGTCCCTGATGCAGGGCAGCCCGCTCCGCCTGGCCAACGCCAACGGCCAGACGCTGCTTGCTTCGCTCCAGGCTGGCGGGCATGGCTACAGCGGCATCATGACCAACTTCCACCCCGAGCTCTACGTTTGGCTATGCCGGCACTGGCAAGACCAGCCCGAAGAGGCGGCTCTGCTTGCCGACTATCTTGGCACCGCGTCACTCATCGAGTACCTCGAATACCCGGTGTGCGCCAAGGATTTCCAGGTACACCTTGGCAATTTCAGCAGCCTCGCCAGCCGCGCCCGCGATGCCACGAATTACTTGGCCAATCACTACCCGCTCAATGTCCAGCAAGTCCTGCGCATGGGAGAACGTTTCAGGCACCGGCTTGATATCGCCGCGTAGGGAAGTCGGAAGAATTCATCGATCTGGATGAGCGCGGCGTCCGGTACGCAGCAAGCAAGGCATAGCAAGACGAGCGGCGTGGAGCGAGTAGCGAACAACGCATCCGATATTCGCCCCGGCCTGCACAGCCATGGGTTCAGCGTATCCTAAGCACGCATCACACGCACCGCCGGTCAGGCGCTGCCGCGTCGGCTGCGCCAGATGAGCCGCGCCGGCACTTCCCCAGAAACCGCCGCCTCGCCAGCCATCAGGCGTTGCAGCTGAACCAGGCTGGACGCCGCCAGGCCATGGCTGTCCTGAGCGATGGCATCGATCGGTAGCGGCAAACAATCGAGGAGGTAGTGGTCGTCGAAGGTCACGATCCGCTCGGGAGCACGCCGAAAGCGATCCTGCTGGTTGATGAATTCGAGCACGCCTTCAAGGAGGGTGATCGCACCGCAAAAGAGGACGCGGGGATACCGCCCCAGGCGGTCATAGCATTCGCGCATCATGTCGTAGCCGCTGCGCCGCCGGTAATCCCGGGCCGTGACCCATTCCGGCTGCTCGTCCAATCCGGCCTTCGCCAGCGCGCTGCGAAATCCGCGCAGACGATCGATACTCGGCGAAAGATGGGGCTGTCCTCCGAAATAGAAAGCTTCCTCGCTGCCACCGCGCAACGCATCGCCCAGCATTTCAGAAACGGCGCTCTCGGCATTGGTGACCATGGCCTCCACCCCGGATCCATCCACCCGCCGATCCACGAGATAGAGCGGGACCCGCCGCTGCCACTCGGCATACGGACGCGCTTCCGGCATGCACGGAACGACCAGCAAACCATCGACCTGCCGCGCCAGCAGATGCTCCACCCCGGCCCGCTCCTCAGCCGCTTCGTCATTGCTGGTTACGATCAGCGCCTGATAGCCGGCGGCGTGCGCCAGCGGCTCGATTGCCTGGGCAAGGCTGGCATGGGCAAAGTTGGTTAGTTCAGGAACGACCAATCCCAGGGTCTGGCTGAAGCCGGTACGCAGCGCGCGCGCCTGCACCGACGGCTGAAACGAGTGTGCCTCGGCCACGGCACGCACCCGTGCCTGGGTCGCCTCGGCGATGCGGTAGCGGTCGCCACGGCCGTTGAGCACCATGCTCGCCGTCGTCCGCGACACGCCCGCCAAGCGGGCGATATCGTCGATGGTCAGCCGTGGCACCGACACGTTCCGCTCATAGCGTCTTGTAGCCCATGGACTGCGGCAACCACAACACAATCTCAGGAATGACGGTGATCGCCAACAACAGCAACAGGAGCATGACCAGGAACAGCCAGCCTTCGCGCATCATGTCGCGGATTGAAATCCCGGTCAGCGCATTGGTCACGAAAAGAAGCATGCCGAAGGGAGGATGGATCAGGCCGATCATCATGTTGAGCACCACCACGACACCGAAGTGCACGAGATCCACCCCCAGCGTTTTGGCAATCGGCAACAGGATCGGAACGAACACCAGCAGCAGCACCGACACATCCATGAAACAGCCAAGTATCAGGAAGAGCAGGTTGACGAGCAGCAGGAACTGCACCTTGCCAAGCTGCATCTCGGTCACCCACGCAGCAACCATCATCGGCACGCCCTCGGCGGTGAACGCGTAGTTCATCATGAAGGCGCCAGCAATGATCAGGGTAATCACCGCACTCGACCGCGTAGACTCGACGATGACCCCGAACAACGATTTCCAGCTCAGCGCGCGGTAGACAATTCCGGCCAGCACCAGGGCATGCAGCGCCGCGACAGCGGCAGCCTCCGTCGGGGTAAAAATGCCGGTATAGATCCCGGTCAACAGCACCACCGGCAACGACAGAGGCAGGGCGCCACGAAACAGGATGCTCGGCCATTCGGCAAGCGGAATCGGCGCTTCGCGCGGCATGTTACGGCGCGTGGCTATGATATGTACGGCCAGCATCAAGACTGCCGCCATCAGGAGCCCGGGCACGACTCCCGCCAGAAACAACGCCCCGACCGAGGCGCCGGAAACCAGCGCGTAGATGACCAGCGGAATCGACGGCGGGATGATCGGCCCGATCGTAGCACTGGCAACCACCACTGCCCCGGCGAACCCCGGACTGTATTCCGGCTTTTTGAGCATCTGCTTGATCGTCACCAGGCCTGGCCCTGCGGCATCGGCGATCGCGCTCCCGCTCATGCCCGAAAACACAACGCTGACCAGGATATCGACCTGGGCCAGACCACCACGCATGCGCCCGACCAGGATGCGACAAAAATCGAAGATGCGGTCGCTCACCGTGCCGGCGTTCATCACGTTCGCCGCGAGAATGAACAGCGGCACGGCCAGCAGGACATAGCTGTTGTACAGGCTGTTGAGGATTTGTTCGGCAACCAGGCCAATGTCCTGCCCTTTGACGGCAAGGTAGGCCACTCCGCTGACAATCATCGAAAAGCCGATGGGTGCCCGCAGCAAAAACCCGGCAACCAGGACACCGACCAGCGCCCATAAGGCTGCACTCATCGTTCATCTCCCTGAGGTTCGCGCACGATCACGGCAATCTGCCAGACGGCCCGCGCGACGAGGGACATGAGCAGCAAGGCAAACGGCAGGAACACCCACATGAACGGCAGGCCTAGAACCGGGGTGCCTTCACGGGCCATGAAGCGGATGTAATCCCAACTTGCCGGGAGTGCCCAGGCAGACAGGCCACCGATCATCAGGTGTCCGGTAATGCGCATGGCCCGCCGTACAGCAGGCGGCGCCATGTGATAGACCAGATCGAAAACCACGTGCTCGCGCTCGGGCACCATGAAGGCGGCCGCCCAGAGAATGACCCAGATATACAGGACAACAGCCAGTTCGTCGGTCCATGGCAAGGGCTTGTCAAACACAAAACGTGCGACCACCTGAACGATGAATACCACGAACAGCGTGGAAAACAGCAGGCCGCCGACCGCGTCGGCAGCCCACTGACACCACTTGCGGGTTTTACTGAACGGCATTGATCCGCTCCAGCAGACCCTTCGGCCATGTCTTGGCCATTTCCGACTTGAGGTATTTGTCCTGAACCGTTTTGCGGAATGCCGCGACGTCAGGCGTAATGACCTTCAAACCTTGCGCCTTGAAAAAGTCGACGAGCTCCGCTTCGTCCTTGATGCGGTTGGCGTTGTTGTAACGTGCCGCTGCTTCTGCCGCCATCTTGACCTTTTGCTGCTGCTCCGGCTTCAAGGCATTGAACGCTTTGGTTGAATAGGACAGGAAAATGGCATCCACCAAATGGCCTGTCATGACAATGGTCTTGCTGACTTCAAAGAACTTGGCGGCCCGGACACTCGGCAGCGGATTATCCTGACCGTCGATCGTGCCGGTCTTGAGCGCGAGATAGACTTCGCCGAAGGCCAGAGGGGTTGGCGTTGCACCCAGAGCTTCGCCAAGGAACAGCCACTCCTTGCTGGCCGGCATGCGCAGCTTGACGCCCTTGAGATCGGCTGGCGTCTTCACATCCTTAGACTCGCGCAACATCACCTGACGCGTACCGAGATAGGCCGTGGCAAGCGGCGTCACTTCCATCTTTTTGACCACCGGCTTGAAGACCTCGGCGCCGATCGCCCCGTCAAAAACCTTCTGCTGGTGATCGGGATCGCGAATGATGTAACCCGCCGTGAAAATCGAGAATTCAGGCACCAGCTTCGAGATGTCCTGCGCTGACATCGCGGTCATTTCAAGGTTACCGCGAGCCATCGCCGCCGGTTCGGTCCCCTGCTTGAACAAAGCCGCATTCAGGTGAATCTGGACATCGAATTCGCCCGGTGCGCTTTTCTCAAGGTGCTCCTTGAACACCGTCCACATCTTGGCATGCCAGTCGTCAGGCACCGCAGGCGTCGAGATGCGAATCACCTGTTTGCTCTGCGCCAGCGCTTCGGGCGCAGCTGCGCCCAGCCCGGCAGCGACCATCACGGTCAGAACCGACCATCCCGCCCTGTGCAGGGCCTGCTTGAACAACGTCGATTTCATGCTTCCCTCTCCTTGCGTCCAAAATGATTCATTCCGGAAGGTTTTTCACCTTCCGCCCCTTCCACTTATTCCACTGCTTCTCCCGCTTTCACCGCCGCGCCGTAGCGCTTTCTGACACCACTCACTCCACCCGCTTCTCTGCCACAAAGCCTGCATCCAGTCCAACGCCAAAAACTAGGTCTGCACCTTCGCCTGATGCAGGAACACTTCAAGCTCGGCATACGTTGGCATGCCGCTCTGCGCTCCGGCACGTGTCACCGACAGCGCGGCGGCGGCCGCCGCCATGCGCAGGGCGTCCTCCCGAGGAAAATCCCAAAAGGCAGCCAGCGCACCATTAAAAGTATCTCCCGCTCCGGTGCTGTCGATGGCTTCCACCTTGAATGCAGGCTGATGGCGAATTATGCCCGCCGAATCGGCATACCAGACACCCTGGCAACCATCCGTGTACAAGAGCTGTGGCGCCCGCGCCGACAACAACGCTTCCTTGCTATCCGCTTCGGGGAACAGCAAGCTCAATTCGTGTGCATTGGGCGTCAGCAAAGTCGATAACTCCATCACTCGCTGCGGCAAAGGCACCGCCGGTGCCGGATTGAGGATGAACGGGCAGCCGTGGCGTACAGCCTGCTCTGCTGCGGCCAGCACACACGCGAGCGGTATTTCGAGTTGGCACAAGACAACCTCCGCCCACGCAAAAAGGCGACTTGCCGCCGTAATGTCCTCCGGCCGCAGCGCATGATTGGCACCCGGCGCGAGCACAATCGCGTTCTCCCCGCCGGCAACGGTGATCATCGCCACCCCGCTGGCGACATGGGCCGCCCGACGCACCGATCCAGTATCCACGCCCTCGGCGGCCAGCCCCGAGAGAAGTCGATCGCCAAATGCATCGCCGCCCACACAACCGAGCAGCGCCACCTCGGCGCCCAAACGGCTGGCTGCCACCGCCTGGTTGGCCCCCTTGCCTCCCGGGAACGTTGCAAACGCCCCCTCACCAAGGGTTTCCCCAGGCACAGGAAACCGCTCGGCGCGGATCACCAGATCAAGATTGATGCTGCCCACCACCAGGACCCTGCTCACGTCACGCCCTCCAAGCGTCGATTAATTATCTTTACTAAAACGTGCACAGCAGCTGCATTTAACCCTGATAAGATACGCTTGTCTACTCGTTTTTTTGCCAGCGCACAGCACCAGCATCACCACAGCTAACTCGATATAGCATTAAATTTCTGCCGAAATCCTCTGACCCACTCAGGAGCCGCCATGAATCCCCGCATCGAAGGCATTATTCCGGTGATGCTTACCCCTTTCTCGGACGACGGGAGGATCGATTACCACGGGCTCGAAGCACTCACCGAATGGTATCTGGCACATGGCTGCGACGCCTTGTTTGCCGTCTGCCAGTCAAGCGAGATGTATCACCTGACACTGGAAGAGCGCAGTGAGCTCGCCCGTTTTGTCGTCCGGCAAGTTAACGGCCGCGTGCCCGTGGTGGTATCCGGGCATATCAGCGACGATCCGAACGGCCAGACCGAGGAACTCCGCTGTGCGGCCGAATCCGGCGCAGACGCAGTCGTCCTGGTCACCAACCATCTCGACCCGCACCAGAAAGGCACCGCCACGCTGCAAGCCAATCTCACCTGGCTCCTGAGCAGACTTCCCAGCGACATCCCTCTCGGCCTGTACGAATGCCCGGCCCCGTACCGCCGCCTCCTCTCCGACGATGAGTTGCGCGGCTGCCTCGACACAGGTCGTTTCGTGCTGCTAAAAGATGTGTCCTGCGACCTGGCGACTGTGCAACGGCGCGTCGCCCTGGCCACCGGATCCCCGCTGGCCGTGCTCAATGCCAATGCCGCCATCGCCTATCCGGCCATGCAAGCAGGCTCACGCGGGTTCAACGGCGTGTTCACCAACATCCATCCTGATCTTTACATTTGGCTGTACCGACACGGCGCGAGGCACCCTGAACTGGCTGCTGAGCTCGCCAACTTTCTGGTACTGGCGGCACAAACCGAATCGCTCGGTTATCCGGTGCTGGCCAAACTGTTCCATCAACGCCTCGGCACCTTTGCCTCGGCCCGCAGCCGCGCTATCGCCTTTGACGTCCGAGAGCGCTACTGGGCGCTGGACGCGGTCATCGACGCTCTGATTGCCGGAACGGAAAGCATGCGAACTCGAATCCGGGCGTTACCCGACGGCAGTCGCTGAGGCATCTGAGCGGTTTCTCCGCGCAAGCGGGTGTCGGGGCCAATCTCCGTCATGGCAGAGAAACGGCCTGGGCACGTACTTACGCGGGCGTAACGTTTCGCTCAACCAGGCGGCAAGGAATAAGCACCTGCCCAGTCGCCGCCGGCGCGTCCAGCCCCAGGGCTGCAAAAGCATGCTCGGCGAGCGCCACCTCGTCCTGACGTACCGAGAACACCCGGTTGGGTAACAGGTCGAGCATCGTATGATCGTCAAACGTACCGATCACCAGCCCCGGCGGGATCCCCGCCGCCTCCTGTTTCAGTGCCTGCAGCACACCTTCGAGCATGAGCAGCGAGGAGCACAGCAGGGCCTGCGGCGGGCGCCCCTTCTCCTTCAGATAGTCGCTCATCAACTGCCAGCCCGCGCGCGGGGAATCATCCGGATGCACGCGAACCGCCCCGCGCAATTCCGGCCGGCCGGCGCCAGAACACGCGTCGGCGTAGGCCTGGATACGCAACCGGATGGTCGGCGACTCGGCATGGCCACAAAAGAATACGCAATCGCCGGGTGCCTCGGCGAGCACCCGACGCGTCAGATCGCCAGCGCCTTGCGTGTTATCACTGAGCACGGTCGGATAAGCCGGATGTCCATAATCCCGGTCGAAGAACACGACCGGGGTGAGACGCTTGGCCACCCGCAGCGCGTCGGGCAAATCAGGCTGGCTTGGAGCAATCACGATCCCATCCACACCGCGGGCCAGGAGTGCCGCGACGGCGCGGGACTCAAGCACCGGGTCTTCGTGCGAGGCAACTGCCAGCAACACATGCGAACACCCGCCGCACAGACCTTCCAGGCGAGCCATTACACGCGCAAAAAATGGGTTGGCCAAATCGGGAACAACTAAGCCGACGCTTTCGCTCCGCCGCAATTTGAGGGCACGTGCCGTATGATTGAGTACATACCCATGCTCGGCGATGTAACCCTCGACCCGTTCCCGGGTCTGCACGCTGATCCGGTGACGCTCGGCCTGCCCCCCGATCACGAAACGGACCGTGGTTACCGAGACGCCTGTAGCGCGTGCGATCTCCTCGACTGTTTTGGCCATTCCTTACCCTTAGGTTGATCCCGACCTGTGTCCTGATCGTCAAACCCTGCCCAACATGTCAAGCAGGCGGCCGTGAATACCGCCAAACCCGCCGTTGCTCATCACCAGGACGCGGTCATCCGCTTGCGAGAGCGTTGTAATCTGTTCGATCAATCGATCGAGGTCATCGACCACACTTACCTTGTCTCCAAGAGGCGCCAAGGCCTCGGCAGCATCCCAGCCAAGATTGGCCGAATAGCAAAACACATGGTCGGCAATCGCCAGGCTCGACGGAAGTTGCGCCTTCATCACCCCGAGTTTCATGGTATTGGAACGCGGCTCGATGACCGCCAGAATCCTTCCGCCCCCGGGCTCGCCCTGCATGCGCCGGCGCAGGCCGGCAAGCGTTGTGGCAATGGCTGTAGGGTGATGCGCAAAGTCGTCATAGACACGCACCCCCCGAACCTCACCACGCAATTCTAGGCGGCGCTTGACGTTGCCGAAGCGAGACAGTGATTCCAGCGCTTGCTCAGGACGAACGCCCACATGGCGTGCAGCAACGATCGCCGCCGCCGCGTTGGCCCGGTTATGCTCACCGTTGAGCGCCCAATGACCGCTGGCAACGATTTCCTTACCTCGCAGCAAGCGGAGCGAGCCATCCGCATCATCCCCTTCGACGCGCCACCCATCCGGGTCGTTGAAGTGTTCGATTGACGACCAGCATCCGCGCGCCAACACGCGCGCCAAACTGGCTTCGCCAGCGTTGACCACCACCTGCCCGGACGCCGGAATCGTGCGCACCAAGTGGTGGAATTGCGTCTCGATCGCTGCAAGATCATGAAAAATGTCGGCATGATCAAACTCAAGGTTATTCAAAACCGCGGTGCGAGGCCGGTAGTGGACAAATTTCGAGCGCTTGTCGCAAAAAGCCGTATCGTACTCATCGGCCTCAATCACGAAAAACGGGGAGTTAGGATCTTTTTCGCCGGACAAGCGCGCAGAAACACCGAAATTCAACGGCACCCCCCCAATCAGGAAGCCCGGACTCATATCGGCGTCCTCCAGGATCCAGGCCAGCATCGACGCGGTGGTCGTCTTGCCGTGCGTCCCGGCCACGGCAAGCACCCAGCGCCCGGCCAGAACATGATCAGCGAGCCATTGCGGCCCCGAAACATACGGCAAACCACGATCAAGGATCGCCTCGAGCAGGGGATTCCCCCGCGAAATGGCGTTGCCGATCACAAAACAGTCTGGCTGCAGTGCCAGTTGCTCGACGCCATACCCTTCGATCAGTTCGATCCCCGAGGCTTCAAGCTGCGTACTCATGGGCGGATAGACGCCGCTGTCGCAGCCGGTGACACGATGGCCTGCCGCCCTTGCCAACTGGGCCACTCCGCCCATGAAGGTACCGCAAATACCGAGTATATGAATATGCATGCGTAAATCCACGATAGAATAAAAGCGCCGATGACCGGCCAGCCAGCATTCTACACGCCCCCTTAGACGACCGACCGGACGACACTCGCATGCCAAACGCACTTCCCGGCCGCGACGACCAGCGCCGCCGCATCGCCGCCTTGGCCGCCCGGCTGATCGCCGAAGACGGACTGAGCGATTACACGCAAGCCAAACGCAAGGCAAGCCAGCAACTCGGTCTGTCAAGCACCACCCATCTGCCGGAAAATGCCGAGGTCGAGGAAGAACTTCGCCTGTACCAACGCCTGTTTCAACACGAAGAACACGCAGCCAATATCCGAGAACTTCGGCAAACGGCATGCAGCGTGCTCGAATTGGTCGAACCGTTCAATGCCTACCTGAGCGGCCCGGTCCTCGATGGCAGCGCCGCGCGACATGCTGAAATCGATATTCAGTTGTTCACCGACAGCGCCAAAGATGTAGAAATATTCCTACTCAACCGCAAGATCGAGTTTACCCACAGCGAACCACGCACAACCCGCGCCGAGGCAGTCCTCAGCATACCAATCCGGGGAACGGTCGCCAATCTCGTCATCTACCCCAGCCAGGAAGAGCGATTCGTCCAGCGCGGCCGGGACGGACGCAGCAAAGCACGCGCTCGTCTGGCCACCGTTCGCCACCTACTCGAAACGGACTTGCCATGCGGCGGTTAGCGCTGACGGCCCTCGCCCTCGCCGCTCTGGCACTAGGCGCAAGCGCTTGGCAACTGCGCACACAACCCGCCACGCCGCAAACGCTCCTGAGAAAACTGCCTGACGAAACATTGGCCGCGCTTTTTGCCAGCCAGTTCACTGACCAGCACGGCAAAACCCAAGACCTTGCACAATGGCGAGGACAAGCGCTGCTGATCAATTTCTGGGCAAGCTGGTGCCCGCCCTGCCGGGAAGAAATCCCTTTGCTGGCCCGAATGCATCGCAATCAATCCGACAAAACACCGAAAATCATCGGCATCTCCGTCGATCTTGCAGACAAATCACAAAAAACCGCGATCAACCACGGCGCCACCTACCCATTGCTCCTCGGCGGCGAACGCGGCATCGACCTGATGCGCACCCTCGGCAACACTTCCCTGGCCCTGCCTTACACGCTTCTTATTGATCCACAAGGCAAAGTCATTTTGCAGCAGGCCGGTCTCGTCCCACCCGCCATGCTGGATGCCGCCTGGCGGCAGGCCACGCATCCGTAAGCTAATTCACCCTAAGAATCCAGGGGTTTTTGCACCAGCAGGTAGACAAAATGCCGCGATCTGTTGCAAACTGGCCTGCATGAAGACGCGCAAATCCACTTCGTCGCAGAACCAATCCAGCCCGCAGCGACCGCGGCTGCTGGTCTTGCACGGCCCCAATCTCAATTTGCTGGGGACGCGCGAACCCAACCACTACGGTCAGACAACCCTGGCTGACATCAATCTGGCGCTTGCCGAACGGGCAGCCACCGCCAATGTTGATCTCGAATCGTTCCAAAGCAACCACGAAGGCGCCCTGATTGAGCGGGTGCATGCAGCGCGCGAACAGGGCGTCCGCTTCATCATCATCAACCCGGCCGCCTACACGCACACCAGCGTCGCCCTGCGCGACGCCCTGGCCGCTGTCGCTATTCCCTTCATCGAAGTGCACCTCTCCAACGTGCACGCCCGCGAAGCCTTCCGCCAGCATTCGTATTTCTCCGATCTGGCGATTGGCGTGATTTGTGGCCTCGGCAGCGAAGGCTATCTGCTCGCACTCGAATACGCGCTCGGCCGCCTCGCCCGCGCCTAAACAATGCCTTGCCGGCCCGCCGGCATTATGTGAATGCAAAGGAGATCCGCATGGACTTGCGCAAACTCAAAAAACTGATCGACCTCGTTGAAGAATCGGGCATTACCGAACTCGAAGTCACCGAAGGGGAAGAAAAGGTACGCATCGTCAAGCAAACGGGTGCAGTCGCCAACCCGACCTATGTCCTGCCTGCCGGGGCAGCCCCGCAACCCAAGCGCAGCACCGTTGACCTTGACGACGAAGCCGAGGAAGACGATGACGATCTGCCCGCCGGCCAAGTCGTCAAGTCACCGATGGTCGGCACCTTCTATCGTGCCGCCAGCCCCGGCTCTGATCCGTTTGTCGAAGTCGGCAGCACGGTCAAGGTCGGCGATACGCTGTGCATCGTCGAAGCCATGAAGCTGCTCAACGAAATCGAATCCGAATACGCCGGAACGATCAAGGCCATCCTCGTCGATAACGGCCAACCGGTTGAATACGGCGAACCTCTGTTCGTCATCGGCTAAGGAGCGGACCATGTTCGGCAAGGTCCTCATCGCCAATCGGGGCGAGATCGCACTACGCATTCAGCGTGCCTGCCGCGAACTCGGCATCCGTACCGTCGTTGTGCACTCTGAGGCCGACCGCGAGGCGAAGTACGTGCGTCTCGCGGATGAGTCGGTATGTATTGGCCCGGCACCATCCAGCCAGAGTTACCTCAACATTCCGGCCATCATCTCGGCCGCCGAAGTCGCCGATGCCCAGGCCATTCACCCCGGCTACGGCTTCCTTTCCGAGAACGCGGATTTTGCCGAGCGCGTCGAAGCCTCAGGCTTTGTCTTTATCGGCCCGCGCCCGGAAACGATCCGCATGATGGGCGACAAAGTCGCCGCCAAGGCCGCGATGAAGGCCTCCGGCGTCCCTTGCGTACCCGGTTCGGACGGCGCGTTACCCGAAGATCCCCGCGAGATCCTGAAAATTGCCCGCACAATCGGCTATCCGGTCATTATCAAGGCCGCCGGCGGCGGTGGCGGTCGAGGCATGCGTGTGGTGCACACTGAAGCCGCCCTGCTCAATGCGGTGACGCTCACCCGCTCCGAAGCGCAGAGCTTCTTCGGCAACCCCGAGGTATACATGGAGAAATACCTGGAAAATCCGCGCCACGTGGAAATCCAGGTTCTCGCCGACAGCCACCGCAACGCTATCCATGTCGGCGAGCGTGACTGCTCGATGCAGCGCCGCCATCAGAAGATCATCGAGGAAGCCCCGGCCCCGGACATTCCCTCCCGGCACATCGTCCGCATCGGCGAACGCTGCGCCGAAGCCTGCCGTAAGATCGGCTATCGCGGCGCGGGAACGTTCGAATTCCTCTATGAAAACGGCGAGTTCTACTTCATCGAGATGAACACCCGCATTCAGGTGGAACACCCTGTCAGCGAAATGATCAGCGGCATCGACTTGGTACAGGAACAGATCCGTATCGCTGCCGGGGAGAAGCTGCGCTTCCGGCAGCGCGAAGTCGAATTCCGCGGACATGCCATCGAATGTCGCATAAACGCCGAAGATCCCTACACGTTCGTGCCATGTCCCGGCAAAATCACCGCATATCACCCCCCGGGCGGCCCTGGCATTCGTGTCGATTCCCATATTTACCAGGGATATACCGTCCCCCCGCATTATGACTCGATGGTCGCCAAGGTCATCGCCTACGGTGACACCCGAGAACAGGCCATCCGCCGCATGCGCATCGCCCTCTCGGAGATGAGCATTGAAGGCATCAAAACCAACATCGCGCTGCACCAGGAATTGATGTACGACGCCGGTTTCATCAAAGGCGGCACCAACATCCACTACCTGGAAAAGAAGATTGCGGCGTACCATGAGGTCAAGAAAACCGACTGAACCCCGCATGACTTGGATAACACTTTCGATCGACACCGATTGCGCGCACGCCGAAGCCCTGGCAGACGCGCTGATGGACGCAGGCGCACTTTCTGCCAGCATTGAGGATGCCGACGCCGGCACCCCCGAAGAAAAGCCACAGTTTGGCGAACCCGGATCGGTCACCACGCCGGGCTGGGATCGTTCGCGTGTCGTTGCCCTCCTCGAAGACGGCACCGACGTTGACGAACTGCTCGCCGCCTGCGCCCCCGTGGCGGGGCTGAATTCTCTTCCCACATACACGACGAGCACCGTCGAAGAACAGAACTGGGTCCAACTAACCCAGGCCCAGTTCGAGCCCATCCGCGTTTCCGAACGGTTGTGGATCGTCCCGTCCTGGCACGACGCACCGGATCCCGCCGCGCTGGTCATCGTCCTAGACCCGGGGATGGCATTCGGTACCGGGTCCCACCCGACCACCCGCCTTTGCCTTGAATGGCTTGAACGCAACGTACAGGACGGCGATTCAGTGCTCGACTACGGCTGTGGCTCGGGCATCCTGGCCATTGCAGCAGAAAAACTGGGGGCAGGCCCCGTTCTCGGCATCGACATCGACCCGCAGGCGATCGCCGCCGCAGAGTACAATGCCGAACGAAATGCCGTGAGTGCGCAATTCACCGACGCAACCCATGCCATCGAGGGGCAATACGACATCGTGGTCGCCAACATTCTCTCCAACCCGCTCAAAGCGCTGGCCCCGGCCATTTGTGCCCTCGTTCGGCCGGGCGGACGACTGGCCTTGTCAGGCATCCTGGCCGAGCAGACGGATGAACTGATCGACTGGTACGCCCAATACATCCCGCTCGCCGTCGCCGATATCCGCGAAGGATGGGTCTGCCTGTCCGGAACGAAAGCGGCGTAAGCCATGCAGACCCGCTGCCCTGAATGCCAAACCTCGTTCCGGGTAACGCCTGAGCAACTCAAGGCGCGAGCTGGAAAAGTGCGTTGCGGCCAATGCCAGGGCGTGTTCAATGCGCTCGACAGCCTGGTCGACGCTCCCGCCAACGCTCCAGCAGCAAATGAACCGGGCTCATCCCCGGCTGAATTCAGCAAACCAACGCCGCAGCATGCGCCTCAGCCCGCTCACTCGTTGGCGGAAATCCATTTCCTGCCTGTCGAAGAGCCTGCGCCAACGCCGCAGCAAGCCATTTCGAGCCCTGACGCCCAAACCAATGACCTGCCCGCAATCCAGGAAATAAAAGCAGGAACACCAACGCCACCCGAAGCAACTCCTGACCCGAGCGCACCGCCCCTACAAGACGCCACGCCAGCGGTTTCTGCGCCAGCGCATGAACCCACCGCAGAGTTGTCCACGGCGACAACCACGCAGGAAGCCACTCCTGTAATCATCGAAGCGCCCGAGGACGCCGCACGCCTTTCACCGACCGAAGCGCAGGCACTCGGCAAGGCCACCGGCCTCATCCTGCCGCGCGAGACCAGTGAAATCCCCGGCTACAGCAAATGGGCCGAAGGCGTCATGACCACACCGATCAGCCTGCCGCAGGAAAAACCGACGCGCTGGCCCTTCGTGCTGGCCACCCTGACCCTGCTGATCGCACTTTCCGGCCAGCTGGCCTATCACTTCCGCGGGGAAATCGCCGCCCTGATGCCGGCATTGCGCCCCTTGATTACCGGCTTTTCCAAAGCCATCGGCAGCGACGTTCCCTTGCCGCGCCATGTCGCACAAATCAGCATCGAGACCTCGGACCTGCAAACCGATGCCGGCCGCGGCAACCTGCTGGTTCTCAACGCCACGGTGCGCAATCGTGCGGCTTACCCACAGGCCTTTCCGGCACTCGAACTGGCACTCACCGACACCCGTGACGCTGCCCTGGTGCGCAAGGTTTTCCTTCCTGAGGAATACCTGCCGGGCGGCCTGCCAAGCAATGCCCAGTTTCCGGCCGGGTCCGATGTCGCCGTCCGCCTCTGGCTTGAAGCCCGCGATGTCGAAGCCGCCGGCTATCGGCTGTACGTTTTCTACCCCTGACGTCCCCTTTGGTGGAATAACCCGACCCCCACGCCACGGCAATAACCGGGTTCAAAACAATGCAGAAAGACGGGAAGCCCACCCCGGCTCCAGTCTCAAAACCTCGTCTCCTTGCCGAAGCAGCGTAGGACTTGCCTGACAGCTTGTGCAGGCAGCGCAATCGAAAGCCTCACGCAGAGTTCGCGAAGGCCCCGCGCACACAAGCGACGCCGGCCTAGCACAACGAGGGGGATCGAGAACCGGGGAGGGTTGAAAACCTGCCAGTTGTCGATTCAGCCCCCCTAGGGAAGCGCTGAAGAAATCGGCGAGCAGGAAGAAGCGCAAGGCGTCCGGCGCACAGCGACCAAGACATATCAAGACGATAGGCGCGGGAGCGAGCACCGGACAACGCAGCGATTCGCTTGCGCAGCCATTTACTCAGTGGTTCCCTAGCGAGATTCCTTGATGATTCGCCCATTTGCCGGCTGCACCGGGCGGGCATTCGGCGCATACAGCCGTTGCAGAATCGCCAGTTGCTCGGCAGATACCGTCGGCGTTTCCTTCATCACCAGCCACAGCACCTCTTCCGTACAGGGCGGTGTACTCAAAGACCCCATCAGCGTGAAATACGCGCGGGAAGCCGGCAACAGATCACCCGGGTTGATCACCCGTCCTGGGGGCATCACGCTGCCATGCCGTTCGAGCGGCAGGTCGTTGAGTGCCGCTTGTACAAACGGGTTTTCGACACCCGCCGAGAAAAGCACTGAAACGACAGCCAATGCCCCATCTTCCGTACGATGCTGCATTTGCACTTCGAGCGGATAGCGCCGCCCATCGATGGTGTGCTCCGACGGGCGCACGAGCCGCACATGATCGAGCGAATAACTCCGCCCGAGCAGGGTGACAGTACCGCCATAGGGAGTGACCTGCAGCCAGCGGCCAGTGTCGACCACCCTGAATGCCACGGACCGGTATTCGAACTGCGGCATTTCAAGATCGACCGCGATGCCCTCGCGCAGATCAATCGGCGATTGGCGCGCACCGCGCTCGCAAGTCGCGTATTCGGGACGCAAACGCCCCCAGAATTGCGGACCGCCGGCCCCTTCATACGCCCAACTCACCGACGCCGTCGGCATGGGAGCACGAGCACGCTCGGCCGTCGGAGCCGGCGCAGAAGCTGTCACCGACGCTGCAGGCGGTTTGCTGCGCGCACTCGCCGCTGGCGGCGTTTTGCCACCGCGCGCCAACTCAGCCTTTACGGATTTCTCGATCATTGCCTCGTTGGCGGGGCGCAGATCCGCCGCCAGGGCATTGACCTTGTCCAAAGTGCGCGCAACAGGCTGCGCCGGAACCGCCACGCCGGCGGGGCGGCACACCTCCCGCATCATCCGGTCATCCGGGGTGCCGCTGCGCACCGGCAATTCAAAGGCGGAACGAACCTCCTCCTGCCGGACGAGATCATTCTCTTCACGGAAATAGGTACGCTTGAGGGTTACGTAGGTGCGCCCAGTGCAATCGAAACGGTTCAGCACTTCGATGATGCGGTAGGACGCCGAGGTACGCGGATCGACGATCGGTTTGTCGAGAACCACCCGCCCGCGCGCGGTCACCTGCCCGGCCGATCCCGTTTCAATGCTGTCGCGCTCGACCTCGACGCGTTTCCCTGGCTCCGAGGACACGACGACCCAGGCGGCCAGTGAGGAACCTGGCGCCTGTGCCATGCCAGCCAGAAGGAAGACTGCGGCTACCCAACCCTGGCGGTGGCTCCGGATCATTTTTTTCATGCACATAACTCTTATCACGGATGCCTAAGCAAATACTTTAGTCTTTTTTCCAGCCAGCGCGGCGTCCTCGCTACCCCGCGCAGGGCAAATGCGCAAAACCTTGCCTTGAACCGCTAATTCCAGTACCTTCCGCTTGTTTCGTTAGGGGTGCTGCGCCCATCGGCGCGGCTGAGAGAGTCCCTCTGAACCTGTACGGGTAATGCCGTCGTAGGGAAAAAACATGACCAGCAACCGCTTTTCTTCTGCCACCTCCACTGCGCCGCGCGCGATCCCAAACGTTGTTTCAATCGCCGGGATCGACCCCTCCGGTGGCGCTGGCCTGTTTGCCGATCTCAAAGCCTTCTCCGCACTCGGGGCCTATGGCTGTGGCATTGTCGCCGCGCTGACTGCGCAGAACACCCGGGCGGTGACCGGCGTGCATCTGCCGCCGAACGATTTCATCCGGCTGCAGATCGACACCCTGTTCGACGACGTCCCGATCGCCGGCGCCAAGATCGGCATGCTCGGCAACGCCGGCGTCGTCCGTGCGGTGGCCGAAGGACTCACCCACCGGAGTCTGCCCTGGCTGGTGCTCGACCCGGTGATGATCGCCAAGAGCGGCGATAAGTTACTCGCTGACGATGCGATCGCCCTGTTGCTTGAAGCCATTTTTCCGATTGCCACGCTGATCACCCCCAACCTGCCCGAAGCCGGCGTCCTGCTGCGCGAACGCGCCCCGGAATCGGTGCGCGAAATGCGTCGAGCCGCCGAAAAACTGCGCGAACTCCTGGCGCATTCGGGCGAGCGCTGGGTGTTGCTCAAGGGCGGCCACTTGCCCGGCGGCGAACTCGTCGACCTGCTTTTTGACGGCGACAAGATGTACGAACTTTCAAGCCGGCGTATCGACACCCGCAACACCCACGGCACCGGCTGCACCTACTCGGCGGCAATCACCGCCCTGTTGCCGCAACATGAGCACGTGCCGAGCGCCGTGCGCGAGGCGCACGCCTGGCTGGCCCGCGCCATCGCCAGCTCAGGGCAACTTGCCGTCGCTGGATCCCCCCAGGGGCACGGCCCGGTACATCACTTCCACGCGCTCTGGTCGGCGCGCTGATCGCACTCGTTCCAAACCTCCCGACTCACCGTTTCCACTGCCAGGATTTACCATGAACGCCACCGACAAATTCGTCGCGGCCGAGGCGCACGTCGACGCCGCCGCCATCCAGCCCTTGCCCAACTCGCGCAAGATCTACGTCGAAGGCTCGCGCCCGGACATCCGCGTGCCGATGCGCGAGATCAGTCAGGCCGACACCCCGACCGCCTTCGGCGGCGAGAAGAATCCGCCGATCTTCGTCTACGACTGCTCCGGCCCCTACACCGACCCACAGGCCAGTATCGACGTGCGCCAGGGCCTGCCCGCACTGCGCGCCAGCTGGATCGCCGAGCGCGGCGATACCCTGATGCTCGAACAACTTTCGTCGGAATTCGGCCGCCAGCGTGCTGCCGACAAGGGCCTCGACGAACTGCGCTTCCCCGGCCTGCACCGCAAGCCCCTACGCGCCAAGCCCGGCGCCAACGTCAGCCAGATGCACTATGCGCGGCGCGGCATCATCACGCCCGAAATGGAGTTCGTCGCCATCCGCGAGAACAACAACCGCCGCGCCTACCTTGACGCTCTGCGCGCCAGCGGCCCGAAGGGTGAAAAACTCGCCGCCCTGCTCGGCCGCCAGCACCCCGGGCAGAGCTTCGGCGCTTCGATCCCCGCCGAGATCACTCCCGAATTCGTGCGCAGCGAAATCGCCCGCGGCCGCGCCGTGCTCCCGGCCAACATCAACCACCCGGAAGCCGAGCCGATGATCATCGGCCGCAACTT
>CAZHFS010000007.1:0-24748 GCA_964531885.1 uncultured Propionivibrio sp. | reverse complement strand
CGGACAACCCGAACGCCATCCTCTTCATCGACGAGATCCACACCCTCATCGGGGCCGGTTCCGCTTCAGGCGGCACCATGGATGCCTCCAACCTGCTTAAGCCAGCTTTGTCCAACGGGCAACTCAAGTGCATCGGGGCCACGACTTACAACGAATATCGCGGCATTTTTGAAAAAGATCATGCCCTGTCGCGGCGATTCCAGAAAATCGATGTCGCAGAGCCGTCGATCCCCGACACCATTGAAATCCTGAAGGGATTGAAATCCCGCTTTGAAACGCATCACGGTATCAAGTACTCTGCGGCCGCCCTCACTTCGGCCGTCGATCTGTCCGTGCGCTTCATTACGGATCGCCACCTGCCCGACAAGGCCATCGATGTGATCGACGAAGCTGGCGCCGCCCAACGCATCCTCCCCAAATCGAAGCAAAAGAAGGTCATCGGCAAGCAGGACATCGAGGAAATCGTGGCCCGCATTGCCCGAGTGCCTTCGACCCAAGTCACGGCAGATGACCGTAGCGCGCTGAAGAACCTTGACCGCGACCTCAAGTCCGTCGTCTTCGGCCAGGATCCGGCCATCGACGCACTGGCCAAATCGATCAAAATGGCACGCTCCGGCTTGGGCACTCCCGGCAAGCCGATCGGCAGCTTCCTTTTCTCCGGCCCCACCGGGGTTGGCAAGACCGAGGTTGCCAAACAGCTGGCCTATTGCCTGGGTATCGAACTGTTGCGTTTTGACATGTCCGAATACATGGAGCGGCACGCGGTTTCCCGCCTGATCGGTTCCCCGCCTGGCTATGTCGGCTTCGATCAGGGAGGCCAACTGACCGAGGCGGTAACCAAGAAGCCCTACTGCGTTCTGCTGCTCGACGAAATCGAAAAGGCACATCCGGATATTTACAACATCCTTCTGCAGGTGATGGATCACGGCACGCTCACTGACAATAATGGGCGCAAGGCGGATTTCCGCAATGTGATCATCATCATGACCACGAACGCTGGCCAGGAATCGATCCAGAAGGCGTCCATGGGCTTTACCAGCAGCAAGCAGACTGGAGACGAGATGGTCGAGATCAAACGGCTGTTCTCTCCTGAGTTCCGCAACCGACTCGACGCTACGATCTCCTTCAAACCGCTTGATCACGAAATCATCCTGCGCGTGGTCGACAAATTCCTCATGCAGCTAGAATCCCAATTGCATGAGAAGAAGGTTGAAGCCGTGTTCTCTGATGCGCTCAAGGCCCACCTGGCAAGTAAAGGCTTTGATCCGCTCATGGGCGCCCGTCCGATGGCCCGCCTGATCCAGGACACCATCCGCGCGGCACTTGCGGATGAACTCCTCTTCGGCCGGCTCACCCACGGTGGGCACGTCCTGGTTGATCTGGATGACGACGAACAGATCAAACTCGTTTTCGAGGAAGAGACTGCGCACGCCTGATTCAGCCAACAGCGCTTACTGGCGGCTCCTTCGGGAGCCGTCGTCATTTGCGGCCGACACAGCCAGCCGACACAAAAACAGTGCGACAATGCACCCTTGATCTCCGCAAGGGTAGCGACCATGCAACACTTTGCCAGTGACAATTACGCAGGAATCTGTCCGGAAGCTCTCAAAGCGCTTCTCGAGGCCAACATCGGCCATGCGCCATCGTATGGCGACGACGAGTGGACACGGCAGGTATCCGATCGCCTGCGCGAGGTATTCGACACAGACTGCGACGTGTACTTTGTTTTCAACGGGACTGCGGCCAACTCCCTGGCGCTCGCCTCGCTCTGCCAGAGCTACCATAGCGTCGTTTGCCATGAGCTCGCGCACGTTGAAACCGACGAATGCGGCGGACCCGAGTTTTTCTCAAACGGATCCAAGCTCCTCACTGCCCCCGGGCCACAAGGGAAACTGACGCCCCAGGCCATTTTGAACGCCATCAGCAAGCGCAGCGACATCCACTACCCGAAACCGCGTGTCGTCACCCTGACTCAAGCGACTGAAATTGGCACGGTTTATCGTCCCGATGAAATCGGCGCAATCGCCCAGACAGCCCACGCTAACGGACTGCGCGTACACATGGATGGTGCACGTTTCGCCAACGCCGTCGCCAGTTTGGGCGTACTCCCCGCAGACATCACTTGGCGGGCTGGCGTCGACGTTCTGTGCTTCGGAGGCACAAAAATGGGGCTTCCGGTGGGCGAAGCAGTCGTCTTCTTCAACCGTGATCTGGCGGAAGATTTTGCCTACCGTTGCAAGCAGGCGGGCCAACTGGCGTCTAAAATGCGCTTCCTTTCAGCCCCTTGGCTCGGCATTCTCGCCAATGACATCTGGCTGCATCACGCAGCGCATGCCAACGCCATGGCTCAACGTCTTGCCGCCGGACTACGGTCGGTGCCAGGGGCTCGCCTCCTCTTCCCGGTTGAAGCCAACGGCGTCTTTGTCGAGTTGCCCGCCCCGATCCAGGAGGGTTTGCGCGCCAAGGGCTGGCGCTTCTACACCTTTATCGGTGCCGGTGGCGCTCGTTTCATGTGCGCCTGGGACACCACCCCAGAAAGCGTCGACGCCCTCCTGGCCGACGTGCACGCACTCGCGGCTTAGCAACGCAGCCCCCAAAGCTCGACCACAAGAGCAACTGCACGAGAGCGGGGGCATCCCCTCGCGACACCTGCGCCACACAGCACTCTTGCGCAGGTAGCGGAGAGACCTAATGCGCTGCGCTCCAGGCACATTTCCAGCGTGCACGCACGCGAACACCTATACTCGAAACAACTTTCCGAGACGCTCGCCGAACCTCCAAAATGCATCCGCTTTATTTCGCATTACGGGATTAGTGTTTCACATTACAAAATACAAAACCCAACCATCTGTATTAAATAAGAAAAATAAATTCTTGTGTCTTATATAAGACACTTGTTTGGTCGACAACATCTGCCTATACTGCATCTCACCAACCCCATTTGCCGGGCTTCGCGAATCGTGCTCGCGCACCGGCAGGTTGTTTCCTTCCTTTGCCGTCATGTTTTGATTATTCGAGAGGTCGATCATGAGCAATCGCGAGCAACAAATTGCAGCGCTGGAAAAGGACTGGGCCGAGAACCCGCGCTGGAAAGGCATCAAGCGCGGCTACAAGGCCGCCGATGTCGTCCGCCTGCGTGGCAGCTTCCCCATTGAGCATTCGCTGGCCAGGCGCGGCGCCGAACGCCTCTGGCACCTCGTCAACAACGAGCCCTACGTCAATTGTCTTGGCGCCCTGACCGGCGGCCAGGCCATGCAGCAGGTCAAGGCCGGAGTCAAAGCAATCTACCTGTCTGGCTGGCAGGTCGCCGCTGACAACAACAACTATGCTTCGATGTACCCAGACCAGTCGCTCTATCCGGTGGACTCGGTTCCCAAGGTTGTCGAACGCATCAACAACTCGTTCCGCCGTGCGGATGAAATTGCGTGCGCCAAAGGAATCGGCCCCGGCCATCCTGAGTTCATCGACTACTATGCCCCCATCGTCGCCGATGCCGAAGCAGGGTTCGGCGGCGTTCTTAACGCTTTCGAACTAATGAAAGCCATGATCCGGTCGGGTGCAGCAGGCGTGCACTTTGAAGATCAGTTGGCCTCGGTCAAAAAATGCGGCCACATGGGTGGCAAGGTCCTCGTGCCGACGCAGGAGGCCGTGCAGAAGTTGATCGCTGCACGTCTCGCGGCCGATGTCTGCGGCGTACCGACGCTGGTCATTGCCCGCACCGACGCCGAGGCGGCCGACCTATTGACCTCCGACTACGACGCCAACGATGAGCCATTCATCACCGGCGAACGAACTGCCGAAGGCTTTTTCAAAACGCGCAAAGGATTGGCCCAGGCGATTTCGCGTGCTGTTGCCTATGCCGAGTATGCCGACATCGTCTGGTGTGAAACCGGCACGCCTGATCTGGCTTTTGCACGCAAGTTTGCAGAAGGCGTGCATGCCCGTCATCCAGGCAAGATGCTGGCCTACAATTGTTCGCCCTCGTTCAACTGGAAAAAGAACCTCGACGACGCCACAATCGCCAAATTCCAGCGCGAACTTGGCGCCATGGGTTACAAGTATCAGTTCATCACCCTGGCAGGCATTCATTCGATGTGGTTCAACATGTTTGATCTGGCCCAGGATTACGTCGCTCGCGGCATGACGGCTTACGTTGAAAAGGTTCAGGAACCGGAGTTTGCTGCACGAGACCGCGGCTACACCTTTGTCTCGCACCAGCAGGAAGTTGGCACCGGCTATTTCGACGATGTCACTACCGTCATCCAAGGGGGCGCTTCCTCGGTAACCGCGCTGACCGGTTCGACGGAAGAAGAACAGTTCCACTGATCCGGACGCTACAACACACGCCCCGCCGGCCATGCCGGTGGGGCGTTTTCGTTCACAGCGACAGGTCGAGCGCCTTTCAAATCGCTTTCAGAGTGCTTTCAGAGCGCATCGTAAATCGTTTGAGCATCTCGACCCCTTCGGCCTAATCCACTACATTCGCAAAAAAACAAACATCCGCGCAGCGATGGCGGCACACTCTCCACCACACAGCAAGGGGTAGGTCATGCACATCTCGTTTCGTAAAACTGTCCTGGCCGTCGCACTGACCGCGGGATCTTTTGCCGCGCATGCACAGGGCACCGGCCAAATCAATGTCATCTGTTCGGTCCAGGCGGAATGGTGCAGCATGATTGGCACTGTCTATGCCCGCACGACAGGCGCCAAGGTCAATATCGTCCAGAAAGGCTCTGGCGAGGCACTCGCCCAACTGATCGCCGAGAAAGACAACCCCAAGACCGACATCTGGTTCGGTGGCACGGGCGACCCCCACCTGCAAGCGGCAGAACTAGGCCTCACGCTTGAATACAAATCGCCGACCCTGGCCGACCTGCACCCATGGGCCCAGCAACAAGCCGCACAATCGGGTCACAAAACGGTTGGCATTTATTCTGGCCCGCTCGGTTTTGGCTATAACCCCGAACTGCTCGCCAAACGCAAGCTCCCTGTTCCCAAAACGTGGGCTGACCTGCTCAAGCCGGAATACAAGGGGGAGATCCAGGTCGCCAACCCCAGCTCGAGCGGGACGGCCTACACCATGATCGCCACACTGGTACAACTCATGGGCGAAGACAAGGCCTTCGAATACCTCAAGGGATTGCACCGCAATATTGGCCAGTATTCCCGTTCAGGGACCGGGCCGATCAAGGCCGTGGCGCGGGGAGAAACCGCAGTTTCCATCAGTTTTGTCCATGATGCGCCCGGCGAAAAGATGAACGGATTCCCGGTCGAAACCGAAACCCCGAGCGAAGGCACCGGCGCCGAAATTGGTTCGATGAGCATCATCAAGGGAGCGCGCAACTTGGCTGCAGCGAAAAAATTCTATGAGTGGGCACTCACCCCTGCCGCTCAGGAAATGGCAGCCGCCACCAAGCAATTCCAGTTGCCTTCCAACAAGCATGCCAAAGTTGACCCGCGGATCCCCGACTTCAAGAAGATCAAGTTCATCAACTACGATTACGCCAAATACGGCAGCAGCGCAGAGCGTCGTCGCCTGATTGCGCGCTGGGAAAAAGAAGTCAATACATTGCCGCGCTAGTCCCCTTGCGCCCTTTCCGTTCCGGTCGCGCTGCGGCCGGAACGCCTTGTTGCAGTATTTATCAGCGCTACCGGTAAGCGGTCGCGGGACAGAAACATGATGTCAATGAGAAAGCACCCCAACACGGCCATTGCCGCTTGGCTGATCGCCGGCCTGCTCGGTTACAGTGTTTTGCCTTGGTATGCGATTCAGGATACCGGCTGGTATCTGGTTCTTGGCCAGATCTTTGCCGGCCCTGAAACGGCCAACGGCATCCTCCAGGCACTCAGCCATGGCCGCCCCTGGCTGCTCATCGGCTTGCTTGGCCTGACTATTGCAGCCGCTGCCCTGCTCGTTCGTCCCGGACGCACGCAAGGGGCATGGCTGCTCACCGGAGGACTGATCGGCGCGCTTGGCCTGCTCGGCAGCGGATTTGCCATCGGCGCTCGTGGCTGGTCGTTTGACGTACTCAACACCCAATTCGGGGAGTTGGCCGTCAACCAGTTTGGCATGGGTGCCGGTGCTTTCATCGCCGTGGTTGCCCTATTGATTCTCGGCGCGTTTGGCCTCGCCCGACTTGGTTTGTTCAAAGGCGACCTGTTCGTCGCTGCATCGGTGATCGGCTGCGCCACCCTGCTCGCCATGTTCATCGCCTTTCCGGTGACCAAAGCGCTTGCCAGCGCATTCATCAGCGAAGAAGGGAATTGGTCTCTGCTCGCCATTTTCACGCGCATCGGTGATGAACGTATCTGGAGTCTGGCCTGCCTCGCCGGCGGGATGCGTTGCGGAGTGGCCTGGAACACCTTGTTCCTCGCCCTGTCCTCCGCCCTCGGAACCACCATCCTCGGCACCCTGATGGCGCTGCTGGCAGAACGCGCCGCCGGGCCGCGCGTACAGAAGCCACTGCGCATCGTGGCGTTGCTGCCGATCATCACCCCACCCTTTGTCGTCGGCCTCGGTCTGATTCTCCTGTTCGGCCGCGCAGGGATCGTCAATCAATTCCTTGAATACGCCTTTGGCATCCAGCCGACACGCTGGTTCTATGGAGCCTTCGGTGTGTGGTTCGCGCAGATGTTCGCGTTCACGCCCATCGCCTTCATGATCATGCGCGGCGTCGTCCAAGGCATCGCACCAAGCATGGAAGAAGCGGCGCAGACATTGCGCGCCGACCGCAGCCGCACCTTCTTCACGATTACCCTGCCGCTGCTCAAGCCGGGGCTGGCCAAAGCTTTTCTTGTCGGTTTTGTCGAGAGCATTGCCGACTTCGGCAACCCGATCGTGGTCGGTGGACAGTTCTCCGTCTTATCGACCGAAGTGTTCTTCGCCATTGTCGGCGCCCAGTACGACCAAGGGCGTGCTGCCTCCCTGGCCTGGATTCTCACCCTCTTTGCCCTAAGCGTTTTCGCCCTGCAGCAAGGCCTGCTTGGCAAACGTCAATTCACCACGGTCAGCGGCAAAGGTGACGCCGGCATTCCCATGCGCCTGCCGGATGGCGTCCGCCGTACGCTTTCCTTGGTTGTTTATCCCTGGCTCGCGTTCACCCTGATCGTCTACGTCTTCGCCTTCGCTGGCGGCTTCGTCAAAACCTGGGGCCGCGACTACACGCTGACCCTGGAGCATTTCATCACCGCCTTCGGCCTTGAATGGGGTCAGTTCGGCCTAGTCTGGGCGGGAACGGCTTGGAACTCCCTGTTCACCACGCTCAAGCTTGCCGGCATTTCCGCACCGATTACCGCGGTTATCGGTCTGCTCATCGCCTACCTGCTCTCGCGCATCGAGTTCAAAGGCCGTCCGGTCTTCGAGTTCGTTGCCCTGCTCTCTTTCGCCATCCCGGGCACCGTGCTGGGGGTCAGCTACATCCTGGCCTTCAACGTGCCACCGATCGAACTCACCGGCACCGGCCTGATCATCGTGGTGTGTTTCCTGTTCCGTAATCTGCCGGTTGGCGTGCAAGCCGGCATGGCGGCCTTCAAGCAACTCGACAAGTCGCTTGATGAGGCCTCTCTGACCTTGCGCGCCACCACCGCCCAGACCTTGTTCGCCGTCTCGCTGCCGCTGCTCAAGCCAGCGCTGATCGCCGCGCTGGTCTATAGCTTTGCGCGCGGCATGACCACGGTAAGCGCGGTTATCTTCCTGGTCACAGCCGAGAACGAACTGGCGACCACCTATATCATCGGGCGTGTCGGCAACGGCGACTACGGCATCGCGCTGGCCTACTGCACCACCCTGATCATCCTCATGTCCGCGATCATCGCCTCGATCCAGTTTCTCGTCGGCGAACGCAAGCTGGGCCGGCGCCGCAACACCACACCCACTCCGCTTGCCGCAGGCTGACCACGCACCCACTTTTCAGAACCCGGAAAACACCATGAGCATCGGCGTCGAATTCAGGAACATCACCAAACGCTACGGTACCGACCCCACGGGACCTTATGCCGTCAAAGGGGTCAGCTTCAGCATTGAGAAAGGGACGCTGACCACCATCCTCGGCCCCTCCGGATGCGGTAAAACGACCGTATTGCGGATGATCGCCGGACTCGAGTCACCGACTTCGGGCCAGATCATCATGGACGGCAAGGAGGTCACGACGCTGGGGCCGGCCGACCGCAATGTCAGCATGATGTTTCAGAGTTACGCCCTCTTCCCGCACATGAACGTCGTCGAGAACGTTATGTACGGCCTGCGCATGTCGGGGATCGAAAAACAGGCCGCCCAAGAACGTGCTGTCGAAGCGCTACGCAATGTGGGCCTCGTGGGTTACAACGAGCGCATGCCCAGCGAACTTTCCGGTGGCCAGCAACAACGCGTGGCCTTGGCCCGTGCGCTGGTTCTCGAACCCGCCGTGCTGCTCTTTGATGAGCCGCTGTCAAACCTCGATGCCCGACTGCGTCGCGATATGCGCGAGGAAATCCGCGCGATCCAGCAACGCCTCGGTCTTACCGTCGCTTACGTGACCCACGACCAAAGTGAAGCCCTGGCGGTGAGCGACCTGATCATCGTGATGAACGATGGTCTGATCGCCCAGAGCGGCTCGCCTCAGGACATGTACGAGCGGCCGCAAAGCGAATTCGTCGCGGGGTTCATGGGCGAGGCCATGCTCTTCCCAGGTATCGCCGACGCAGCCGGACGTGTCTCTCTCGGCCCGCTGACCATCGAACCCAAGCAAGCCATCGGCGCGGGTGCGGTCAAGGTCGCCGTACGCCCGGAAGCCTGGCAGATCCAGCGCGATAATACCGGCCTGTCGAGCACGCTCGTCAAACGCTCCTACCTCGGCAGTTTTTACGAGTACACTTTCAAAACCGAGTTGGGTAACATCTTTGTTGTCTCGCCCGATCTCACGGACGTCCTGCCGCTCGGCGCCGAAATCGGGCTAATGCTTGCCGATCACGGCGTCTCCGTCGTCAAGGCGGACTAACCCCGGACACACCATCGCCGCCGGGGGCCGCAGGCCCCCGGCATTCTTTTGCCCTCATTTTTAGGGATGCAACACCGCTGCATGAACGGACTCATCGATCTTCACAGCCACACCACCCGTTGCGGACACGCCTCGGGCGAAATGCAAGCCTACGTCGAACGCGCCCTCGCTCTCGGCCTGCGCGACTTCGGCTTTTCCGATCACAGCCACTGGATGCTGCATGACAACAAGGGAAGGCGCTATGCCATGCAGGCCGATGAACTCGACGCCTATGTGGCCGACGTACGCACCTTGCAAGCACGCTACAACCGGAGTGGCGAACAACCCTTCAATATCCGACTGGGGATGGAGATGGATTTCATTCCCAGCCGACTCGACGAGGCCTTCGCCGTCCAGAAGCGCCACCCCTGGGATTACATCATCGGTTCTGTGCACAACATCGGGTTCGAGAAACTGCAGGAACCAGCGATGTACGAGGACTGGCACATCGAAGATGTCTGCGAACTCTATTTCCATCAGTTGCGCAACATGCTGCGCAGTGGTTTCTGCGATATCGTTGGCCACCTCGACCTGCCCAAGAAAATGGGGCAACGGCCCAAAAACGGCATGCTCACCTACGTTGAGCCATTGATCCCTGACCTCCTCGCCGCCGGAGTCGCGGTTGAAATCAACACTTCAGGCCGCGATGCGGCCGCCCGCGAGTCCATGCCCGGCCGTGATGTCATCGCCTGCCTGGCAGACGCCGGCGTACCGCTCACCCTCGGCTCGGATGCCCATGCCCCGCACAGCGTTGGACGTTACTTCAAGGAAACCGTTGCCGAACTGCGTGCGCTCGGCGTACGAGAACTCGTTCGTTTCGAAACGCGGCGACAGATCGCTGTACCACTCCCGGAGGACGATGCGTGAACCTTCCCCCTTTTTTCTTACGGTGAATTCATGCCAACTTCACGCGACAGCCGCTTCGAAACACTCGCCCGCCAATTCGACATCGACTGCTGCCAGCCGTTGCAGGCCGTAAACAACTATCAACTGGCGGTGCTTCACGATGGCACGCTTCACGTCAGTGGTCAGTTACCGCGCAATGCGCAGGGCGTCGCCGTCTGCGGTAGCGCAGGAGGAACAGCTACGCTCGAAGCGGCGCAACATGCCGCTCGCATCTGCGCCGTACGAGCACTCGCCGTCATGCGCCAGACACTTGGATCACTCGAGGCCGTAGAACGACTGCTGGCCATGACCGTATACGTGCACAGCGCACCCGATTTCACGCAGCAAAGTGAGGTTGCCGACGCTGCCTCGTCCTTGCTACATGATTTTTTTGGCTCCGCTGGCCAGCATGCCCGCTCGGCGGTCGGGGTTCTGCAGTTGCCGAAGAACGCCACGGTCGAAATTGACTTACGCGCGGCAATCCGACCCGCGACTTAAGATTGACACAAACAAAAAAGGCCCGCGAAACGCGGGCCTTTTTTCCGTCTCGACCGGGACAAGTCACCGGTCAATCGGGGGCTTTGATCAGTCGATCGGGCAGATGTTAGCTGCTTGCTGACCCTTCGGGCCGGTGCTCGTATCGAACGAGACACGCTGACCTTCCTTGAGCGACTTGAAGCCCTTCGACTGAATCGCCGAGAAATGAGCGAAGAGGTCCTCACCGCCGCCGTCAGGAGTAATGAAGCCGAAACCCTTGGAATCGTTGAACCACTTAACGGTACCAGTTGCCATGTTTGATAAATCCAAAAAAAGTAAACAATACGGGGGATGCCCCGATGCTATGGGGCGACCCCAAGGCGGCGAGTTGATGAGTGATGGCAGTCGCAAGGCGGCCACCAAACAAAACAGCAACGACACTACCTGAGAATCGCTGAGCGGCACTATGCTCGTAAATTTCGGTAAACACAAGCATTTCTTGCAGCAGATACCATAATCGCCGAAAAAACCACGGTGCTGTGGCGTTTATCGCCACAGCACCAACAAAATGCCACCAAACGACATGCATCAGCACGCCTTTTTCTTGTGCTCATCGGTTTTTATCCCGCTTTCCACCAGGCTTTGCCCCTGATAACAACTCACAACCAAGCGCAGCCCCCTTACCGGAACGCTTAGTAGCCAGCCCCAACGCAAGCGGCACGGAGGATCAGGCGCACACGGGGACATCACCGCAAACGAAGGTTGATCGCCCAAAGGGCATCCTCAAGATTCAAACCAGCCCGGCTGTGCGTATGCCGTGCGCAGCGATTCGACGAACAAGCGTACCCGCAAAGGCAGGTGACGACGCTGCGGATAGACAGCAAAAATCCCCAACGGTGGGGGCGAAAAGTCTTGCAGAACGGCAACCAATCGCCCCGCCTTAAGGTCTGCACCGACTTCCCATAAGGAGCGCCAGGCGAGTCCTGCCCCGGCCAAAGCCCACTCGTGCAATACCGTTCCGTCGTTGCAGGCGAAGCGCCCGCCGAGCTTTACTGAGGCAGGTGCAGCCCCAGGCGCCGGGCGTAACATCCAACCGCGCTGCTGCCCGAGCGACAGGCATTCGTGCCGCACAAGGTCAGAGGGCGTACTCGGCACCCCGCACCGCGCCAGATAGTCCGGGCTGGCCACTACCGCGCGAGGCATCTCGCCAAGCTTACTGGCCACAAGGCTGGAGTCAGGCATTTCCCCGATTCTGACAGCACAATCGACGCCTTCATTGATGAGGTCCACCAAACGGTCGCTCAGATCCAGTGTCACCTGAACCCCAATATTGTCGGCCATGTAACGGGCGACCACCGGAACCACATGCTTGCGACCGAAACCCGCCGGCGCCGAAATACGCATATGCCCAGAAGCCTGCAGTCCCCCCTGCATCACAGCGGCTTCAGCACCCGCCAGATCGCCAAGCAAGCGCTGACAATCCTCAAGAAACGACTGCCCTTCAAAGGTCAAGGAAAGCCGCCGCGTCGTACGCACAAACAGTCGCACGCCAAGTCGCGCCTCAAGTGCATCAATCCGCCGCCCGATCACTGCCGGCGTCACCCCTTCAAGCCGCGCAGCTGCAGAGAGCGAACCTCGCATCGCCGTATTCACGAACGCCTCGATCTGCACCAAACGATCTGCCATGCCCCCTCCTGCCAGACTGTTACCACGGAACGTGTTCCGCCCCCTCCTTTTGTCGCTCGGTCCTGAGCAACCCGGAAGCCCTCATCAGATCCAAAATAATAAAGAGTTCCTATTTTATTTTATATATAAAGTAAAAGATCAATTGTCGCTCACCCTGCTAATCAAAGTCACCGTCTTCTCCTAGAATGAGCCCATGCATCAAGGACGCTAGCTTTGGTTTTTCCACGGATTCAACTTTCTGAAGGAGCCGACGCATGGACCGCATTCCGACACTTCCGCTGCCATCAGGCATGCAAATCAGTGCCCCGCTTCGTCCGGGCTACGAAACCATTCTGACGCCCGATGCCCTGGCGCTGGTCGCCAAGCTTCATCGCGCCTTCAACCCGCGACGCAAGGAGTTGCTCGCTGCCCGCCTTGCCCGCCAAGAGCGCATCGATGCGGGTGAACTGCCCGACTTCCTCCCCGAAACGCGCAGTGTGCGCGAAAGCGACTGGCTGATCGCCCCCCTGCCCAAGGCGCTTGAACGTCGACGCGTCGAGATTACCGGCCCGGTCGAAGCAAAGATGATCATCAATGCTTTCAACTCAGGCGCCGACTCGTACATGACCGATTTCGAGGACTCCAACAGTCCGCGCTGGGACAACCAGATCCAGGGCCAGATCAATATCGCCAAGGCGATTCGCCGCACCCTGACCTTTACCAACGAGTCAGGCAAGGAATATCGTCTCAACGACACCGTTGCCACCTTGCAGGTTCGCCCCCGTGGTTGGCATCTCGACGAGAAGCATGTCACCGTCGATGGCGAACGGGTGTCTGGCGGCCTGTTCGACTTTGCGCTGTTCTTTTTCCACAACGCCCGAGAACAGGTGGCGCGTGGCGCCGGCCCCTTCTTCTACCTCCCCAAACTCGAATCGCACCTCGAGGCACGGTTGTGGAACGACGTTTTCGTCATGGCCCAGGAGCATGTGGGACTACCGCAAGGGACAATCAAAGCCACGGTGCTGATCGAAACCATCCTCGCCACGTTCGAGATGGAGGAAATCCTCTTCGAGTTGCGTGAGCATTCAGCCGGCCTCAACGCTGGTCGCTGGGACTACATCTTTTCCTGCATCAAGAAATTCAAGAAGAACCGCAACTTCTGTCTCGCCAACCGCAGCGCAATCACCATGGAAGTGCCGTTCATGCGCGCCTACGCGCTGGCGCTGATCCAGGCCTGCCACAAGCGTGGCGCCCCGGCGATGGGAGGCATGAGTGCACTGATCCCGATCAAGAACGACCCGGAAGCCAACGAGAAGGCACTCGCCGGCATCCGCCACGACAAGCGCCGCGACGCCAACGATGGCTTTGACGGCGGCTGGGTGGCACATCCCGGCCTGGTGCCGATCGCCATGCAGGAATTTGTCTCCGTGCTCGGTGACCGCCCCAATCAATGGGAGAAACAACGCAGCGAACAGTTCGTTGCCACTGATTTTCTCAATTTCAAGCCGGAACAGCCAATCACAGAAACCGGGTTGCGCAGCAACATCAATGTCGGCATCCACTACCTGGGCTCGTGGCTGGCCGGAAATGGCTGCGTGCCGATCCACAACCTGATGGAGGATGCGGCGACGGCGGAAATATCGCGCTCACAGGTCTGGCAATGGGTGGTCTCGCCCAAGGGCGTGCTTGATGACGGCCGCAAGGTCAACGCTACGCTGGTGCAGCGGTTGATCAGCGAAGAGTTGCCCAAGGTCAAAGCCAGCGTCGAAGCGCAGGGCGAACAGACGGCAACCTATGATCAAGCTGCCGTCATTTTCGAAAAAATGAGCCTCACCCCGGACTACCCGGAGTTTCTCACTTTGCCCTTGTACGAGGCGATGGAATAAGGGCTGTCGCCACTATTGGCAGACCAATCGGAATCTGGCGGGGAGAATCAGGCATGATTCCTCCCCGCCAGACAATCACACCTGAAAGCGCTGCACCGATTGCCGTAACACACCGGAAAGCTGTTCAAGCGAGTGCACACTCTCGTTAGCCGAATTAACTGATGCGGCCATCGAGTCGACCATCTGGGCGATCTGTTCAACGCTCCGGGCAATATCTTCGGTCGCGCCTTTCTGCTCTGCTGTCGAATGGCTGACTTCACTCAGGTTCTGCAGCGTCACACCGGCCTCACTACGGATCGCTTCCAGGGCATGTCCGGCCTCACCAGCGATCTCGACGCCTCGAGCCACCTGCGGCGCCACGGCCTGCATGCTATCGACCACGGCAGCGGTATCCGTCTGGATGTTGCGGATCATGCCGGTAATCCGCCCTGTGGCCTGCGCCGTGCGCTCGGCAAGCTTGCGCACTTCGTCGGCCACCACGGCAAAGCCGCGGCCCTGCTCACCCGCTCGCGCCGCCTCGATCGCCGCATTGAGCGCCAGCAGGTTGGTCTGGTCGGCGATTTCAGCAATCTCCCGGGTAATTCCCCCGATTTCCTGTGTCCTTGCCACAAGCTCGGTAATGCGCGATGACGAATCCCCCACCTGGCGCGAGATTTCGGCCATCTCGGACGTCAGGCGCTTGACCAAACCTTCACCCGAACTCGCCAGATCGGAGGACTTGCGCGCACCGCCTTCGGTATTGCGCGCCGTATCTGAGATCAAACCGATACTCACCGTCATCTCTTCGATGGCAGCCGCCGCCGAACCTGTCGCCGACGAAGAGTGATGTGCCACGCCGTTGATCTGGGTCATTTGCCCCCCGAGCGCAGAACAGGCGGCGCTCAAGGTGCTTGCGCCTCCCTGAATCTGGTTAACCATCGTGGCCAGATTCTCGCGCATCCCTTCGATGGTCTCCAGAAGGCTCCCTTCCGGAATTTTGGTCTGTACCGCACGCACCAGGTTACCTTGGGCAATCGCCCGGGCTACCTCGGCAACGTACGCCGGCTCTCCCCCCACGCTGCGGAAGATCCCTTTAGCCAGGGCCACGGCGAGGCCAATCACGGTCAACACCATGAACAACCCGAAAGCCGCAAATTCGATCACATACACTTTGAAGCTGGCATCGATATCCTCAAGAAAGACGCCGGTACCGATCAGCCAGTTCCAGTCGGAAACCCGGGTCACCCCATTCACCTTGGGTAAATCAACCTCGCCTCCGGGGCGCTTCGAGGTATTGAACAGAAAACCGACCTCGTTCCTCTCCGTGGCCTCAAGATAGCCCTCAAGGACCTTTTTCTTGCCGCCCGGCAGAAAGCCACCGTCCGACACCTTGCCCTCGAAGCGGCGGTCGGGGTGCGCCAGCATGGTCGTAAACCGATCACCTCCGCGCACGAATATGTAGTTATCCCCTTTGCTCAACCCACGCAAGGCCTCCAGCGCCAGATTCTGGGCCTCGTCGCGCGAGAGCTTGCCGCTTTTCTCCATTTCCTGATAGCGCTTGGCCTGACTGGCCGCCAACTGCAACAGGATGCTCATTCCGGCTTGACGCTCCTCGAGCATGGTCTCCCGGATCTTATAGACAGCGAACCCGCTGACCGCGCCCAATCCAAGCACCACGGCCACGACGATCAAGATCAATCTGCTGGACAATTTCATAGAACCTCTGTTGTTCGAGTGAGAAACACAAGCCGCGCATTCTGCACAATTTGTCATTAAAATACAATGACAAAGAACTGATTCCCAGCCACGCAAATCCAGGCAAGCGCTATTCTTGAGGGCTTGACCCAACCACGCCAATGCCTCAGCTATCAGAGAGGAAAGACAAAAAGCTTAGTTGCGGCGGTAACAGAAGCCAGCACGCTGACGGGGACTTACCCAGGGGTACGGCGCAACCAATTGACTGCCAGCCCCTAGGACCCGTGATCAGGAAAACGCGCATGGCACGAGGGTGATTGCCCCCGGACGCCACGATTGTCATGGCCTGTTACAGAACATTGCGTGGCTCACCACGCAGGAAGGCCTCGATGTTGCCGATCAACTGCTCCGCCAAGATTTCGACAGTTTCCACACTCGCCCAAGCAATATGGGGAGTCACAATTAAATTGGGCAAATCAACCTCGAGCAGCGGGTTCCCGTGGCGCGGCGGCTCCTCGCTCAGCACATCCACCCCGGCCCCGGCGATGACACCCCGCTGCAACGCATCGAGCAGAGCGGCTTCATCCACAATGCCACCACGCGCCGTATTAATCAGAATCGCGCTGCGCTTCATCATTGCCAGTTCAGCCGCCCCGATCAGATGCCGCGTCTCGGGTGTCAACGGGCAATGCAGACTCAACACATCGGCGACCGCCAGCAGATCACTGAAAGGCACATGCCCTGGACGAACCTGTGCTGCCCCCTTGCGCTCGGAAAACAGCACCCGCATCCCCAGTGCCCCGGCAAGCTCGGCCAAGCCCCGCCCCAACACCCCTCCACCCACGATGCCAAGGGTACTGCCCTTGAGTTCGTGCAAGGCCGGTTCCTGCAGGCAGAACCCGGGCGCCTTCTGCCAGTCCCCAGCCATCAGGCGGCGCCGATAGGCCAAGAGTTGCCGACGCAAGGCCAGCATCAGCATCAGACAATGCTCGCCGATGCCGGTCGACGCATAATCCCGGATGTTGCACACCGTCACGCCTTGCGCCCGGCATGCGTCAAGGTCGATAACGTTATAGCCGGTTGCCGCGACTGCGACCAGTCTGAGTGTCGGCACGCGACGCAACAACTCGGCAGAAATCGGCACCTTATTCGTGACAACGATCGTTGCCCCTTGCAAGCGCTCGACCGCCTCATCCAGGGAAGCCGTCGCAGGATAGGCAAGCCACTCATGGGGTAAGGCAACTTCGCGCAAGGGAACGCTTACGGTCGCGCGGTCAAGGAAAACGATTTTTGGCAACATGGTCAAGGGCATCAAGCTGTGGGTATCAGGTCCACAATCAGGTTGTTCGGAAACAAAAAAGGCGCGAAGCCACCACGCCTTTGTGAGGAGATTTTCTCCGCGCGACGACTCAGTTATCCTCGATGCGGAAGCCGATCTTCAAGGTCACCTGAAAGTGCGCCACCTTGCCATCAACCACATGGCCGGTAGTCTTGACGACTTCAAACCAGGACATGTGGCGGATCGTCTTGGCACTGGTTTCAATCGCATTGCGAATCGCGTCGTCTACGCCAATTTTCGACGAACCAACGATCTCGATCATTTTATAAACATGATCCGACATGAGCATTCTCCGTTGTCAAATGTGATTTACAGGTCAGCCATCCCCACCCAAGACACCTCATTTCAGGAACACGGCATCTTCATCCCGAACTATACCGCCAGAACCAGTAGTGAGGCAGGTTAACCGCACATTTCAGCCGGCTCCAGACAACCACCGACACCGTGAATATGACAAGCAGAATTCATTGCTGCGATCACATCACAGCCCCGACACGCCAAGGCAGAAATTCGTCGTTGCCGTAACCCAGCACCTCGCTCCGCACTTTTTCTCCCGAGGCATGGCGCACAATGGCATCAAAAATTCGCTGGCTGATCTCGGCCATGGGAACGCCATCAATCAGATCGCCGCAATTGACGTCCATGTCATCGCGCATGCGTGCGTAGAGTGCATTGTTCGTCGCCAGTTTGATCGTTGGCACACCCGCGCACCCAAAGGCCGAACCGCGCCCGGTGGTAAAGCAGACGATCTGGGCGCCGCCAGCGGCCTGGCCAGTGACCGATACCGGGTCATACCCCGGGGTATCCATAAACACGAAGCCTTTGCTGTCGATCGTTTCGCCAAACAGATACACCCCGTTCAGGGTACTCGTCCCGCCTTTAGCAACGGCACCCAGCGATTTTTCCAAAATGGTCGTCAATCCACCCGCTTTATTGCCCACTGACGGATTGTTGTCGAGTTCGCCGCCGTTGCGCGCACAGTAGTCCTTCCACCAGGCGATACGCTCAAGCAGTTTCTCTGCAATTTCAGGCTTCGCGGCACGCCCCGTCAGTAAATGTTCGGCACCGTATATCTCCGGCGTTTCGGACAGGACGGTTGTCGCCCCGTGCGCCACCAGCAAATCTGACGCTCCCCCGAGCGCCGGATTGGCCGTAATGCCCGAAAATCCGTCCGACCCCCCGCAATTGAGGCCAACGATCAAGTTCGCCACCGACGCCGACTCACGCCGATACTGGTTGGCCTTGGGCAGCATCGCCTCGACCAGTGCAACGCCCTTGCGGATCGCTGCCGCCGTTCCGCCTTCAACCTGCATGACCACCTGTTGCAACATGCCCGGCTCGTGCTGGCCAACCGCCTCGACGAGCGGTGCAATCTGGTTCTGTTCACAACCCAGCCCGACAAATAGCACACCGGCAAAGTTCGGATGCTTGGCATAACCGACCATTGTGCGCCGCAGGATCTGCATGCCTTCGCCATTGGGATTGATACCGCAGCCCTCTGGGTGCGGCAAGGCGATAACACCATCGACGTTCGGAAAAGCCGCCAGCCGCTCCGCCGTAAAGTGCCTGGCAATTGCACGGGTGACCGTCGCCGAACAGTTCACCGACGAGATCACCGCGATGTAGTTGCGAGTACCGACCTTTCCATTTGGCCGTTTATAGCCCATGAAAACGGCAGACTGATCGACACGTGGCAAATCAGCCCCCCCCTGCCCGACACCTGCCACCCGCTGGAAGTCCCCCATGCTCAGGTTATGGCTATGCACGTGCTGCCCAGCCGCGATATCGGCGGCGGCGAAGCCGATAATCTGATTGTAGCGACGCACTGGTTCGCCCGCCCTGATATCGTGCCCGGCAATTTTATGCCCATTGGGAATAAGATCGCGCACCCGCAGTTTCTCAGCAGCAATCACATCACCCGGCATGAGTTGCCGGGCTGCGATCAATACGTCGTCATTGACATGAAGGCGGATCACCGGAGAACGACTCATTATCTGCTCCAAAACGTGAAAATCCAGAAAGCCGCGCGGCCGCCAACACTGACGGCTTACGGTCCGATACATTGAATTAGCAATCCCCATGCCTGTAACAAGTCATTGAATTAAAACGTACGCCCCCCAAAACTTGTTTCATAATTGAAACAGATGAAATTTCAAATTAGTATGCTTTTTTACCCTCCCTCGCTCCGCCCATGCATAAAATCCTTTTTCTCAGCCCGATGCCCAGCCTCGCTGATACTGCTCAAGAAGTCGCAGAGGAACTCGGCATTCACCTCATCGTTGAGAGCACGGACGACCCGGGTGTCGAACAGCACATCCTGAAGCACCCGGACATTGAAGTCGTCGTCGCCCGCGGCGGCATGGCCGAAATCGCCAAGCGCGTGCCGGGCATCAGTGTTGTTGAAGTCGCCATGTCACTCAACGAACTGCTCGGCAAAACCAGCGCCCTATCGGCAAAGGGCAACAAGCGAATCGGCATTGTCAGCCGCAGCAACCTACTCGGCGGCGCTTGCGGCAATTTCCAGATCGACAACACGCTCATCAGCATATGCCCCCAAGCGGATGAAAAAACCATCCAGGAAAAGGTCAAATCACTTGCTGGCGAAGGTTTCACGGCCTTCATCGGATGTCGTGCTGCCTATGCCACCGCACGGGAACTCGGCATCGAAGCTGCGCTTATCGAAAGTGGGCGCACCTCGATCATGACCGCAATGAATGAAGCAACCCGCATCCTGCAAGCCAAAAATAGGGAAAAACTCCAGGCAGCGCAGCTAAGCGCAATCATCGACAACATCGACGAAGCCGTCATTGCGTTCGCTCCGGAGCACCAGGCCAACTTCTTCAACCGCCACGCAGCCAGAATTTGCTCTAAACCGCCGTCCACCCAGCCCAATTTCAGCGACGTCCAAGCGCTCCTCGACACGGGCGACACAGAGCAGATCGCCTCAGTTTGCGGCAACCACGTTCTGGCCCGCGTCATTCCACTTGAGTTCGGCGACAGTCGCGGCAAGATCATCACCTTGCGCGAAATCGCCAAGATCCAGGCCTCTGAATCAACCATCCGCTCGTCGTTCTACAAGAAAGGCCTATTCGCCCGCTACCATTTCAAGGATGTCATTGGCGATTCGGCAGCCATGAAAACGCTCACTGCCCGAGCCAAACTCTACGCTGCACATGACTCGAACCTTCTAATCTCCGGAGAGACCGGTACCGGAAAGGAAGTATTCGCGCAGAGCATACACAACCACAGCCATCGCAAGCACGGCCCTTTTGTCTCGGTCAATATCGCATCGATTGCCCCAAGCCTGCTGGAAAGCGAACTGTTCGGTTATGCCGAAGGCGCGTTCACCGGCGCGCGCAAAGGCGGCAAACCCGGCCTATTCGAACTGGCCCACGGCGGAACCCTGTTTCTCGACGAAATCGGCGAACTCGCCCCTGAAATGCAGAGCCGACTGCTGCGCGTCCTGCAGGAACGCGAAATCATGCGCCTTGGCGATGACAAAATCATTCCAGTTGATGTACGCATCATCGCTGCGACCAACCGCGACCTCTACCAGCAAACGCTGTCCGGCCTTTTCCGCCAGGATTTGTTTTACCGGATCAACGTCGTCAGCCTGCGCATACCTCCCCTGCGCGAAAGAACGGACGACATCCCCTTGCTCTTCACCCATTACCTTCAACGCTTCGCATCAACCGGTCGCACACCACCCAGGCTTAGCACGGGAGCCAAACAGTTGCTCAAAGCACGCCCATGGCCAGGCAACATCCGCCAGCTACGCAACCTAGCTGAAGTCATCAGCTACGAGAGGCCAGATCTCATCGATACCGAACACCTGGCAGTTGCCTTAGGCAACCAGGAGGAAGATCTCATGCCTTCCGGACACCTCACCATCCGCGACGGCGGATCCCTCAAGGAAATGGAGGCGGAGATCCTCCGCAACCTGCTGGCCAGAAAACCTGCAAACGCCGTCTGTACGCAACTCGGCATCAGCCGGGTCACGCTCTGGCGAAAGCTGCAGGGTGAAGCCGGGATCCTTAAGAATCAACCCACAACCCCCAACACCCCGTGACCCACTCACCGTCAACGCGGGAGAATCAGCAAACCGCCACCGAGCCAGACGAAAAAAAACCGCGCCGAAGGGGCGCGGTATCAAATCCCATCCGTTGCGGACGGGCCAGGGAGGGTCATGCATTGTCAGCGGGGGAACGCTGAAGCAACGTTGCCAGATTAAAGCCCGAGCAGACTCATGTCTGTAGCACCTTCATATCGATTACGTAACGGTCTGTAATCCCGCACTACTTGCCAAGCGGTCCTTCCTGGCCGTTTGACCGGATAACTCCGGATAGCTTACGCCACGACGCACACTCGCACTGGCTATTGGCGCTTCTACGCCAACAAATTATTAAGCATTCGACGCAGCAAACAAACACCATCGGCACGCGCCGCCAAAGGGAAATGGGCAAATGAAAAAGGCGCCCCGAAAGGCGCCTTTTTCATTACATCTGGCGGAGACGGAGGGATTCGAACCCTCGATTCAGGTTTTGCCCGAATGCTCCCTTAGCAGGGGAGTGCCTTCGACCTCTCGGCCACGTCTCCGAAGAGGCGCGATCATAGCGTTTCCTGCGCCCCGGGTCAAACAGTCTTACACTTTACTCCGACTTATCAAGCCCGAAAGCCTTGTGCAGGGTACGCACGGCAAGCTCAAGGTACTTCTCTTCGATCAGCACCGAAATGCGGATTTCAGAGGTCGAGATCATCTGGATATTGATCCCCTCCGAGGCGATGGCACCGAACATCTTGCTGGCTACGCCTGGGTGGGAGCGCATGCCGACACCGACTGCCGAAACCTTGCAGATCTTGTTGTCGCCGATTACGCCACGCGCACCGAAAGCCGACTTCACCTGATCGAGGATACCCAGCGCCTTGGTGTAGTCGTTGCGATTGACGGTAAACGAGAAATCAGTCGTGCCGTCATGACTAACATTTTGGATGATCATGTCGACATCGATGTTCGCATCGGCAATCGGCCCCAAAATCTGAAAAGCGATGCCAGGCCGATCAGGCACTCCCAGTACGGTCAGCTTGGCTTCGTCGCGGTTGAAGGCAATGCCGGAGATGATCGGTTGTTCCATGTTCTTTTCTTCCTCAACAGTAATCAGAGTACCCTCGCCTTCATCCTCGAAGCTGGAGAGTACGCGCAATTTGACCTTGTACTTGCCGGCAAACTCGACCGAACGGATCTGCAGCACCTTGGAACCCAGGCTGGCCATTTCGAGCATTTCCTCGAAGGTGATCTCGTCAAGTTTCCGCGCCTCGGGAACGACACGTGGATCGGTGGTATAGACCCCGTCAACATCGGTGTAAATTTGGCATTCGTCGGCATTAAGCGCCGCCGCAAGGGCAACCGCCGAAGTATCCGAACCACCGCGTCCGAGCGTCGTGATGTTGCCTTCGTCATCCGCCCCTTGGAATCCGGCGACAACGACGACGTTACCTTCGGCAAGATCCTTGCGAATCCGCGCATCGTCAATCTGCAGAATGCGCGCCTTGGTAAAGGTACTATCCGTCAGCACTTTGACCTGTGGCCCGGTATAGCTCTTGGCTTTCATACCTTCTTCGTGGAGCGCTAAAGCCAAAAGACCGATCGTCACCTGCTCGCCGGTCGACGCAATGACATCGAGTTCGCGAGGGGAAGGCACGGGCGAAATTTCTTTTGCCAATGCGAGCAAACGGTTGGTCTCGCCAGACATGGCAGACGGCACGACAATGATGTCATGCCCCTGGGCTTTCCAGCGTGCCACCCGCTTGGCAACATTCTTGATGCGCTCGGGATTGGCAACCGATGTACCACCGAATTTCTGAACTATCAGGGCCATTCACTATCCAATTAATTAGGTTGCGGAGTGTACCGATATTACCTAAAAATTAGCGCTCAGTGAAATGGATAAGCCCATACTAACCAAAGCAATATGTCACTCTCACGCATGCCCATGCCAGCGTCACTTGTAATCATATTTGCCTGTACTATACTCGGCATGGCTATACCATAAGTCATAAGACATGAACATGGCGGGGAGGGTCTACCTGCACGATTTCATCAACCGACTGACAAGCCTAGCACCAAGAAAGGACTGCCATGACCAACACAAAAACAACCGATAAGAACGAACCGCGCGAGATTCGTCGCAAGCTTGGCCTGAACCAGCAACAGTTCTGGTCCAAGATCGGCGTCACTCAGAGCGGCGGATCTCGCTACGAAAGCGGCCGCAACATGCCTCGCCCGGTACGTGAACTGCTCCGTCTAGTCCATATCGAGCAAATCGATATTCAGCGCATCAAGCGCGAGGACATGGAAGTCATTGAATACCTGCGCAGCGAGGAGTCTGAACTCTTCAAAACGCTCAAAAAATCGGCCAAAGCCTGGAAAAAAGGCGCCTGATCGCCCGGCCGGTTCAGCAAAACCCCGCGTGGCCCCCGTCAGGGACTCACGGCCACGCGGATTCCTAGCTGACCAATCTCAGCCGCAAAACTCTCCAGATCAATCGCCGCAACGGCAGACAAACGCGACGCATCCGGCTGCATCGACGGCCGGGCCAAGCCATAGAGTTGCACCCCTTCGATCACCCCGCGCAAACCCGCCACAGCGGCCAGATAAGCTTCGCGCTCGTCTGCAGAGGGGCCCGAGCCGTCAATGGCAAAAAAACACGTCTGCACCCAAGTCGGCGCCAGTTCAGCACAACGCCGCAGCCTGACCAAGGCGCGTTGCGGTTGCATGCGCACCCCATTGACCCTGGCAATACCTTCGATCGTCGCGCGATCGAATTTGAACCACACCTCACCACCCTGCTGCGCAAGCCGGGCAATGCCATGCTGAACGCCTGCTCGATGCAACTGGCTGCCATTAGTGATCAAGCGCAGCGGCACCTTTTCGCCTGCCAGCAAGTCAGCCATCGCGCCTGCAGCAACAGCCACCGCCTCCGGGAACGCTTGCGCCGAAGTCGGCTCACCATTCCCGGAAAAAGCCACATCGACAAGGCGCCGCGCTTCGGGAGGGGCGTGACGAAGCAAATAATCGCCCTGTGCGATATTCCCGAGCATCTGCCTAAGCTCGAGGTCGAGCCGTTCCAGATCGACTGGTGGCGGACCACCGCGGGTCAAGTCGGGCACCTGGCAGTAAACGCAAGCCCAGTTGCAGGCATTGTTAACGTTCAGATTGATACCCACCGACACCCCTCCGGCACGGCGTGACACGACCGGATAGACATAACGCATGCCTGCGCTGTCACGGCTATGGTCGTGGATAGTCAGTTGACGTTCGCTCACTTTCGTTCACCTTTGCCCATTGTTGCCTGCCAAGCGCGCCGAAAAGGCCTTCCGGCGATGGCAAAGTTGGAATGATATAATTCAAAGCACTCGGACAGCATCCAAAACACTGCCGACCCGCCCTTTCGCCCCGGCTAAAGCCGAAGCAACGACTGGACGACCGCCGCGACTGCGGCACGCCCCCCTTGCCACACACCAACCAACAGAGTCTCTCCATGCTTGTTACTCGCCGCCTCGAATTCGATGCCGGTCATCGCATCCCTGACCACAAAAGCCAATGCCGCCATCTGCATGGGCATCGTTATGCGCTGGAAGTGAGCTTATCGGGTGACATCATTAAACGTCCCGGCGACCCGGCCAATGGCATGGTGATGGATTTCTCGGACATCAAGTCGCTGGCCCATGAACACGTGGTTTCTCTGTGGGATCATGCGTTTTTGGTCTATTCCGGCGACACTGCGGTGCTGGTTTTTCTCAACAGCCTG
>CAZHFS010000006.1:0-24951 GCA_964531885.1 uncultured Propionivibrio sp. | reverse complement strand
ATCATAGTTCTTGCAGCTCCATAAAAATCTTGCGGGTTTCCAGGCGTTTTCCGCCTGTGTGGTGATTGATCAAGGCACGCATCAACTGTTTGGCTTCGCCCTGAGTCGCAGCATCGGAAAAGGTATCGCCGGCAAGCTCTAGCAAGGTTTTTCCGCGCACCGAAAGCGCGGAGCTGCCCGCCCGGTCGAGGCGAACCGGACCACGTTCAATTTCGTAAGCATAATGAGCATCCGGGTCGATGACCAGCCCTTGGGCATCATGCGTTAGCGTCAGGCCATAACCCAGTTCCTGCAGCAGGGCGCGCTCAAAGCGACGCAGATCGGCCTCCTGCAGATCATCGGAAAAACGTCTCAGAACAGCTGAATATGCTGCAAAAAGGGCTGTGTGGGCATCTTCGCGCGGCAGCATATGCAACAGCAACTCATTAAGGTAATAGCCAAAAAACAGTGCCTTGCCGGAAAGCAACGGTTGTCCGCCTTGCCACTCTGCTTTCATCAAGGTTTGCACTTCACCCTTCCCTGCCCAGCCCAGCTCGAGTGGCTGAAAAGCAAGCAGCAAGCCGCGTAGCGCAGACCGGGGACGCCGCGCTCCTCGCGCAAGCAGGGCTACCCGGCCATGGTCGCGAGAAAAAACCTCGACAATCAGGCTGGTCTCACGAAACGGATAGCTGTGCAGGACATAGGCCGGCTGGCCGTCGACACGGTTGCGGCTCATCGCTCTGCCCTGCCCGGCGGGCGATCAGCAAGAACGTGCATGGCTTTATTCGTAACCGAGACTCTTGAGCAGACGTTCGTCGTCAGTCCAGCCGGATTTGACTTTGACAAAGACTTCGAGGAAAACCTTGCCATCAAACAGGCGCTCCATGTCCTGACGGGCTTCGCTGGCTATCCGCTTGAGGCTCTGACCACCTTTGCCGATGACAATGCCTTTATGCGCGGCACGATCCACCACAATGGCAGCACTGATCCGGCGCAAAGCACCGTCAAGCTCGAATTTCTCGATCTCGACCGTCGCTGCGTATGGCAACTCATCGCCGACCAGTCGAAAAAGCTTTTCGCGAATATATTCGGCGGCCAGAAAGCGTTCGCTGCGGTCGGTGATTTCGTCCTCGCCGAAAAGAAGCTCTTCGTGCGGCAAGTGTTTGCGGGTCTCGGCCAAAAGATCGTCGAGTTGGCTGCCGCGCGCCGCACTGATCGGCACAATGGCGGCAAAATCATGCTCTTTGGCCAGATCAGCCAGCAGCGGTAACAGTGCCGTCTTGTCCTTTTGCTGATCGCATTTGTTGACGGCAAGAATGACAGGGCATTCCGCAGGTAGGAGTTTCACCACCGCCCGATCACGGGCATCAAAACGGCCGGCGTCAACCACCAGAATAACCACATCCACATCCGCCAGCGCCTGAGTCACTCCACGGTTCATCGCCCGATTGAGGGCGTTGGCATGCTGTGTCTGAAAGCCTGGCGTATCGACGAAAACAAACTGGGCATCGGGCCGCGTCAAAATACCCATGATGCGATGGCGTGTCGTCTGCGCCTTGCGCGAAACAATGCTGATCTTCTCGCCGATGATGCGATTAAGCAGCGTCGATTTGCCGACATTAGGCCGCCCGACGATGGCGATATAGCCAGATTTCAGAGTCTTCATGCGTTTTGTATCCTCTCGAGGGCGCGCTCGGCAGCGATCTGCTCGGCAGAACGACGACTGCCAGCAACCGCCTCGGTCTTTAGCTTGAGTGACTCGACCTCACACGTTACCGTGAATCGTTGCAGGTGCGCCTCCCCTTCCGTGGTCTGCAACGCATAACGCGGCAGGGGAAGGCGGCGACCTTGCAAATATTCCTGCAGACGTGTCTTGGCGTCTTTCTGCGGACGTTGCGGATCGATGGCCGAAACAAGGTCTCCATACAAGCGGGCAATCACCGCATGAGCGGCATCACACCCGGCATCGCGCCAAACTGCGCCAAACAAGGCTTCGAGCGCGTCGGCCAGAATGGATGGCCGGCTTGCTCCTCCGCTCTTTAGCTCGCCTTCGCCAAGGTGCAACGACGACCCCAAATCAATCCCTTGAGCCAGTTTGTGCAAGGTATCCTGACGCACGAGATTCGCACGTAGCCGCGAAAGGTCGCCCTCAGGCAAGGAGGGAAAGCGTTCATAGAGAAGGCGGGCAATTGCCGCATTCAGGATCGAATCCCCGAGAAACTCGAGGCGCTCATTGTGATCTGCGCTATGGCTGCGGTGGGTCAGCGCGGTGCGGAGCAGGCCCGGATCAAGAAAAGTATGCCCCAGAGACTGTTCGAGACGGGTTGTCATCAAGCTACTGTCGCCCGGACGTCGATCCGTTGAAATCGATGAGCAGGTTCACGTTGTAGAAAAGATGGATGCGCTTCTCGTAACTGAAAGACAGGACAATCTCGTTACCCTCCTTGGAAACGTCGATATCAGCCGGCGTAATCGTCGAGACGTGCTCGACATCCATGTATTTGCCAAACGACGAGCGGATTTCCGGCACCGTCTTGCCTGTCGACTGGGCCGCCACGGCTTTAGCCGCTTTGAGAATCTTGAAGTAAGTGATGTACTCAGGGGCAACTTTCATGCCGAGGACAGCTACCAAAGCAAGGGCAATACCCCAGGTCAACAAGCCGGTCAGTGTCACGCCGCGCTGATATTTCATTCAACGAACTCCTTGAATTTTTTTATTGGAAGGACCCGATTCGCTTCAAGTCACCAAAATTGAGCCAGATGAAGAAGGCTTTGCCGACAATGTTTTCCTCTGGCACGAAGCCCCAGAAGCGGCTATCACGGCTGTTGTCCCGGTTGTCACCAAGGACGAAATAATGACCGGGCGGTACGGTACAAATCACACCAGAATTATTGTAGAGGCAATTCTCGCGCAACGGAAACTGCGTGGCATCGGGAATGAACGGCGGCGCGTCTTCATCGTTGAGCGTACGGTATTCGGTTAACCCCTGTTTCTCAACATATTGGCGTGCATAGTAGAGCCGCTCCGGATGGAGGTAATCGTCCACCCGTTTGGTTGGCACCGGCTGACCATTAATGAACAGGCGTTTGTTCTGATAGGCCACTTTGTCACCAGGGATGGCGACTACCCGCTTGATGTAGTCAAGCGATGGATCTTCAGGGTAACGGAAGACCATCACGTCGCCACGCTGCGGGGTATTGATATCGATGATTTTTTTATTGATCACCGGCAGACGGATGCCGTAGGTGAATTTGTTGACCAGAATGAAGTCGCCAATCTGTAAGGTCGGGATCATCGATCCGGACGGAATCTTGAACGGCTCGGCAACAAAAGAGCGCAACACGAAGACGAGCAGGATGACCGGGAAGAAGCTCGCCCCGTACTCGACCCACCACGGCTCCTTGGCATCGGGCTGGCGCAACTTGCGAAAGTAAAACGCGTCAGCAGCCCAGATGGCACCACTCACCAGCAGCAGGCAAAACAGAATCAAGGCAAAGTTCACGGACTATCCTCTTATTTTCCAACGCGCAGCACAGCCAGGAAGGCCTCCTGCGGAATTTCGACCGAACCGACCTGTTTCATCCGCTTCTTACCGGCCTTTTGTTTCTCAAGGAGCTTTTTCTTACGGGTGATGTCGCCACCGTAACATTTGGCCAAAACGTCCTTGCGCATCGCCTTGACGTTCTCGCGAGCGATGATGTTTGAGCCAATTGCCGCCTGGATGGCCACGTCGTACATCTGGCGCGGGATCAGTTCGCGCATCTTCGACGCCAACTCGCGACCGCGATAGACTGAGTTGGCACGGTGCACGATCATCGACAGCGCATCAACTTTCTCGCCGTTGATCAGGATGTCGAGCTTGATCACATCGGCGGCGCGGAATTCCTTGAACTCGTAGTCGAGCGAAGCATAGCCGCGCGACACCGATTTCAGTTTATCGAAGAAGTCCATCACCACCTCGGCCATCGGCATCTCGTAGACAAGCTGCACCTGACGGCCGTGATAGGTCATGTCGACCTGGTTGCCGCGTTTCTGGTTGCACAGCGTGATGACGCTGCCCAAGTACTCCTGCGGCACGAAGATCGTGGTGGTGATGATCGGCTCGCGAATTTCGTTGACCTTGGTCGTGTCCGGCAGTTTCGCCGGATTCTCGACCGGCAGCACAGTGCCGTCGCGCATCTCGACCTCATAGACCACGGTCGGCGCGGTAGTAATCAGATCCTGGTCGAATTCACGCTCCAGGCGCTCCTGCACGATCTCCATGTGTAACAGGCCGAGGAAACCGCAGCGAAAACCGAAACCCAACGCCTGCGAGACTTCCGGTTCGTAATGCAGAGAAGCGTCGTTGAGCTTGAGCTTCTCGAGCGATTCGCGCAGTTGGTCGTACTGGTTGGCCTCGACGGGGTAAAGGCCGGCAAAGACCTGCGACTTGATTTCCTTAAAGCCGGGCAGTGGCTCGGCAGCAGGGCGATCAACGGTGGTCAGCGTATCGCCAACTTTGGCCGCCTGCAGTTCTTTGATGCCGGAGATGACGTAACCTACTTCCCCGGCCCGCAGCACGTCGCGTTGCATGGCCTTGGGGGTAAACACGCCGACCTGTTCGCACAGGTGCGACGAGCCGGTGGCCATCAGCTTGATCTTATCTTTTGAACGCAACTCGCCGTCGACTACGCGTACCAGCATCACCACACCGACGTAGTTGTCAAACCACGAATCGATGAGCAGCGCCTTGAACGGTGCCTCGGGATCGCCCTCGGGCGCGGGAATGCGCTCGATGATCGCCTCGAGGATGTCTTCAATACCCTGACCCGTTTTCGCCGAGGTGAGGATGGCTTCGGTTGCATCGATGCCAATCACTTCCTCAATCTCGTGCCTTGCGTTGTCGGGATTGGCCGAAGGCAGATCGATCTTGTTGAGCACCGGCATGACCTCGACACCGAGATCAATCGCCGTATAGCAGTTGGCCACCGTTTGCGCCTCGACGCCCTGAGAGGCGTCGACAACCAGCAACGCGCCTTCGCAAGCGGAAAGAGAGCGGGACACCTCGTAGGAAAAATCGACGTGACCGGGGGTGTCAATCAGATTGAGGTTATAGACATCACCATTACGTGCCTTGTACTTCAAAGCCGCTGTTTGCGCCTTGATGGTGATGCCGCGCTCGCGCTCGATATCCATCGAGTCGAGTACCTGCTCCTCCATCTCGCGGTCGGAAAGACCGCCGCAAAGATGAATAATGCGGTCAGCGAGCGTCGACTTGCCATGATCGATATGGGCAATGATCGAAAAATTGCGAATATGGTGCTGTTGCATCAGTATGTGCAGCGCTGGGCGCGCCTGAAAAAAAGGCGCCGTCAGGCACCGTGTTTGATTATCCGGAAGGCCGCGATTCTAGCTGATTTTGCTCAAATAATCACGGACTTTGGCCACATCGATGAAGTAATGGCAGAGTTCCAGATCGCCACCCAGCAAGACAGGAACGCGTTCGCCAAAACGCGCTTCCATCGCCGGGTCGGAATCGGCATCAACCAGGTGAAGGTTGACGCCAAATTCCTCGGCGATCGGCCGCACAGCCTGCTCCATGTCGTGACACAAGTGGCAGTACATGCGACCGACCAGCGTCAAAGAAAGCACGGCAGCTCAACCCTCGCCTTTGGCAGGCAAACCTTTGATGGTAATGAAGGTCTGCGCATCGCCGCGACGCACCAACAGGGTAATGTTGGCCGTCCGATCAAACTGGCCTAACAAGTCATTGAATTGCTTGACCGTCTTGATCTCGGTTGTTTCCCCCCGGGCGATCAGCGCGAGAATGATGTCACCCCGGCGCAGATCGGCGCGTGCGCCGTTGTTGCGCACCCCTTCGACGACCAGGCCGCCGTTCACCTTTAGCTCACGACGTTGCTCGACCGTCAGTTCAGAGACGACCAGCCCCAGTCGATTGGCAGCCTGCTCTGGCGCCTTCTGGGCACCGGCACGAGTCGCGATCTTGTCATCTGGCACTTCGCCGACCACAACCTGTATCTCGCGGATGCTGCCCTTACGCCAAATTTGCACCGGGACACGACTTCCCGGCTTGGTCATGCCGACAATACGCGGCAAGTCTGCCGAGTTATTAACCGCTTTGCCATCAAACTTGAGGATCACATCACCCGGCTCAAGTCCTGCCTTCTCAGCCGGGCCACCTTTTTCAACGGCATTGATTGCCGCACCTTGCGCCTTGGAAAGCCCGAAAGACTCGGCAAGCTCCTTGCTCACTTCCTGAATGACCACACCCAGACGACCACGACTCACCTTGCCGCCGCTGCGCAACTGGTTTTGCACATCCATCGCCACGTCGATCGGAATGGCGAAAGAAATCCCCATGAATCCGCCGGAACGGCTGTAAATCTGTGAGTTGATCCCGACCACTTCACCGTTCATGTTGAACAAAGGGCCACCTGAATTACCCGGGTTGATCGCTACGTCTGTCTGGATAAACGGAACGTAGTTTTCCTGTGGCAAGGAGCGCCCTTTGGCGCTGACAATTCCCGCCGTCACGCTGTTATCGAAACCGAATGGCGAACCGATGGCTAGCACCCATTCACCAACACGCAACGCACTGGGATCTCCCATGCGTACAGCAGGAAGGCCTTGGGCTTCAATTTTCAGCAAGGCCACATCCGTCCGCTTGTCGGCGCCGATCACTTTGGCCTTGAACTCACGCTTATCGGTCAATCGCACCACAATCTCGTCTGCGGCATCCACGACATGGGCATTTGTCAGAATATAACCATCCTGGCTAACGATGAATCCCGACCCTAGAGACCGGTTTTGGTATTCGCGCGGCGCACTCGGGGCACCACCTCCTGGCTGACGCGGAATGAAACGCCGAAACAAATCAGCCAAGGGATCGTCTTCATCAAACGGAAACGGAAAGGCGCCCTGCGGATTGCCGCGCACGGTTTGGGTTGTGCTGATATTGACGACCGACGCCCCCTGCTTTTCAACAAGATCAGTGAAATCTGGCAAGGAACGCCCTTGCGCCAGGACGAGCGAGGTCACAAAAAACAAGGTTACAGCCACAATGAGCTTCTTCATTCACGCCTCCTTGATTGCGAAACCGGAGATGGCCGGCGAAAGTGACAATATTGCGGCGGAGCTGATTTTTTCAATGCCGAATAAAAGGCTCCTGCCCGGCACCGCCGTTCTTCTTGCGCTGTAAAAAACGAGAAACCGTCATCCCGGCAAGCAAGCCCAAGACACCACCAGCAATTCCCACCTCATCGCCATAAAGCCAAGTTCCAAGCGCCGCACCAGCGAGCAAAAGAAGCAGAGGAAAGCCATAAGCCATCAGAGCTGCGCTCTTGACGACACCTTCCGAGACGACAATAGTTACCCGCTCGCCTAGACCGGACTGACCCGGATTGAGAACCCGGTATTCGCGCGGGCTACGGCAAAGCATGGCACCCAGATTATGGCCACCACACCCCCCGTCTTCGTGACAACGGCCGCAGCCACCTGCATCCACATGCACAATGGCATACGCGCCATCAAGGGCGGTAACGGTTCCTTTGGCTTCAATCATGATGCTTCCGACAGTCTGCCGGCTCTTCGGTTCACTACAGGCAACAGACTACCAGCGGTGATCCGGCGCGGTATCTAGCAAGGGGCGCAGTTTTTCGGCAACGGCCTCACGAGCACGAAAAATGCGTGAGCGAACGGTACCAATCGGGCACTTCATTTCAAGCGCGATGTCTTCGTAGCTCAAGCCTTCGATTTCACGAAGAATGATGGCCTGGCGCAATTCATCAGGAAGCGCCTCCATAGCCGCGTTGACGGTATGACCGATCTGCTTTGACTGCAGCATGCGTTCAGGGGTATTGATGTCGCGCAGATGGTCTGCGTCATCAAACACTTCTGCTTCATCGGCGTCGAAATCTGTCGAGGTCGGTGCACGCCGCCCCTTTGCTACCAGATAATTCTTCGCCGTATTGATACCGATCCGATAAAGCCACGTATAGAAGGCGCTTTCACCACGAAAGGAAGGCAAGGCGCGGTAAGCCTTAATAAAAGCCTCCTGTGCGACATCTTCCACTTCAGCGTGATCACGGATGAACCGCGAGAGCAAGCGCGACAACTTTCGCTGGTATTTTTGCACCAGTTTGTCGAAGGCCTGTTTGTCACCAGCTTGTGCGCGTTCAACCAGTAACTGGTCAACTTCGCGTTCGTTCATGCTCACTACGTTCCCTTGCGGATTATGTGTTTTTTAGATGAGAGTATAACGCAAGCAGTCGCCGACTGCGGTATTGTCTGCAGTGAAACAATACTATTTATCAACTAACCACAATATGAAACATCTCGCCGCCATACGCAACACTCTAGCGTGCTATAGTCAATTATTTCTATCTGGGAGCGCGTCGTGACACGTCGTTTCGATGTTCTAGTTATCGGAAGTGGCCTGGCCGGCCAATCCGCAGCACTCAGATTGGCTGATACCTACAGGGTCGGCCTCATTAGCAAAAGAACGCTCCAAGACAGCGCCTCTAGCTGGGCTCAAGGAGGCATTGCTGCCGTACTCGACAGCCAGGATTCGCTTGAAGATCATATCCGAGACACGATCGTCGCAGGCGCCTACCTCAACGACAAGAAAGCAACACGCTATGTAATCGAAAACGGCCGGCGGATGATCGAGTGGCTGATCGATCAGGGCGTACCGTTCACCCGTGACGATGCAGGCTATCACCTGACACGCGAAGGGGGGCACAGCGCCAGACGCGTCATCCACGTAGCAGACGCCACGGGCTTGGCCGTTCAAGACACGCTCACGCGCAAGGTACGGGAACATCCGAACATCACCGTTCTTGAGCACCATATTGCGATCGACCTGATCACAGGCGAAAAGCTTGGGATGCCGGATGAACGCTGTTTCGGCGCCTATGCTCTGGACACAATGACCGATGAGGTCATCACCCTTGCTGCTCAACACACTATTATTGCGACCGGAGGTGCTGGCAAGGTGTATCTCTACACCACCAATCCAGACACTTCAACCGGCGACGGGATTGCCATGGCTTGGCGTGCCGGCTGTGAAGTTGCCAACATGGAGTTCGTCCAGTTCCACCCCACGTGCCTCTATCACCCGCAAGCAAAGTCCTTCCTGATTTCCGAGGCAGTACGTGGCGAAGGCGGAATCCTCTGCCTCCCTGATGGAACGCGCTTCATGCCGGATCACGACGCTCGTGCCGAGCTCGCCCCGCGGGATGTGGTTGCCCGGGCGATTGACTTCGAGATGAAAAAACGGGGCATTGACTGCGTCTACCTCGACATCTCGCACAAACCGGCAAGTTTTCTTGAAGAACATTTTCCGAACATTCTGGCTCGCTGCCTTGAACTTGGCATCGACATCACGCGAGATCCCATACCGGTTGTACCTGCAGCGCATTACACAAGCGGCGGCATTGTCACCGATCTGCGCGCACGGACAACTTTGGCTGGTTTGTATGCCGCTGGCGAAGCAACATGCACCGGTCTGCATGGCGCCAATCGCTTAGCCAGTAATTCTCTTCTCGAATGCCTTGTGTTCGCAGAAGCCGCCGCCAACGACATTCTGAAACAACCATGCATCACCTTGCCCGAGCTCCCAGAATGGGATGAAAGCCGGGTAACCGACCCGGACGAGGAAGTCGTCATCGCCCATAACTGGGATGAACTGCGCCGTTTCATGTGGGATTACGTTGGCATTGTCCGTACCACCAAACGTCTGCAACGTGCCCAGCACCGCATCCGTCTGCTCAGCAAGGAAATCAACGAGTTCTACGCGAACTTCCGCGTCAGTCACGATTTGATCGAATTACGCAACCTCGTCGTTACCGCCGACCTGATCGTCACATGTGCGCTGCGACGAAAGGAAAGCCGCGGACTGCACTTCAGCCTGGACTATCCAGACACGCGCAAGGTCGCCCGCAACACCCGATTACGTCGCCGCTTGCACCGCTAATTCAGAGGCATTACGTGCTGCCACGAGCAGTCGAGACACGGTAACAACGCAACCACACACGAAGCACGTGCAGATCCTCGGCTTGCGTGGAGTCAGGCAGAAGAACCAGGCTTATCGGTTTGCCTTTCGCGGGGCATCGTAGCCGGATAACGACCAGCGCCCCAAGAACGACACTTGAGCTTACATCCGCTTGATTCCATTCCCTGTCTGCCGACGCAGCACAAACAGACATACGGTCAGGCGCCTCGAGCAGGATGGCAGCGACGGGGATCTTCCCGCCCATGCTTGCCAAAAGGGAAAGGCTCACACCAACTAGCAATAAGGCCTGAATAGCAACTGGCCATGGTAGCGTCAAGACGCCAACCATGGCCAGAAAATGACCGATTCCGAGACCGGTCGTCAGGATACGGGATCGGCGCAGTTCAATGCATAAAGGGAATCGCACCGCCCTCGCCTGCCAATCAGATCCGCCGCATCACCACCGTGGCATTCGTGCCGCCAAAACCAAAGGAATTGGATATCGCCACATCGATCTTCATTTCACGAGCCGTGTTGGCACAGTAGTCGAGATCACAGGCTTCGTCCTGATTGAAGATGTTGATCGTCGGCGGCGAAACCTGATGGTAAATCGCCAGAGCCGAGAAAACAGCTTCAATACCACCGGCCGCGCCAAGCAGGTGACCGGTCATCGACTTGGTCGAGTTCATCACCATCTTGTATGCGTGCTCACCGAATGCGCGCTTGACCGCAACGGTTTCCGCCACGTCGCCGAGAGGCGTCGACGTGCCGTGTGCGTTCAAGTACTGAACCTCGTCGAGATTGATCTTCGAATTGCGCAGTGCGTTCGTCATGCAGCGAGCCGCGCCTTCCCCATCCTCACAAGGTGCAGTCATGTGATTGGCATCAGCACTCATGCCGAACCCAGCCAATTCACCGTAGATCCTCGCACCACGGGCCTTGGCGTGCTCGTATTCTTCAAGCACCATCACGCCGGCGCCTTCGCCAAGCACGAAACCATCACGGTCCTTATCCCACGGCCGACTGGCCGTCTGCGGATCGTCATTGCGCGTCGATAGCGCACGTGCCGCACAAAAACCGCCAAGCCCAAGGGGAGAAACCGTGCACTCGGCACCACCGGCGATCATCACATCGGCGTCGCCATATTCAATGAGGCGCGCAGCATCGCCGATGCTGTGGGTGCCAGTCGAGCAGGCGCTAACCAGTGCGATATTCGGCCCTTTGTAGCCGTACATGATCGACAGGTTGCCCGAAACCATGTTGATGATCGACCCCGGAACGAAGAACGGCGAAATCTTGCGCACGCCCGAAGCGACAAACTCGTCACGGGTCGTTTCGATCAGGGGCAGGCCACCAATACCCGAGCCAATCGACACACCAATACGATCGGCGTTGGCAGGATGTGCTTCAAGGCCTGCATCACGGATAGCCTCGATACCTGCAGCCATACCGTAATGAATAAACGTGTCCATACGCCGCGCGTCCTTGACAGGAAGATAGGCAGCGATGTCGAAATTCTTAACTTCTCCGGCAATCTGAACCGGGAAATTGGTAGCGTCAAAACGGGTGACGCGGTCAATGCCAGAACGGCCGGCAAGGATGTTTTGCCATGCCTGTTCAACGGTGTTTCCGACCGGAGAAATGATTCCAAGGCCGGTGATAACGACTCTGCGACGGGTCAATTTTCTCTCCGGATAAAAGGGAACGTGAAGGACGTGAGACAAGCCCCATCTTCCGGGCATGGAACCCGGTCAATGGGGCTTATCGGAATGAGTGAATTACTTCTTGTGGCTCACGACATAGTCGATGGCTTGTTGCACGGTCGTGATCTTTTCAGCCTCATCATCCGGGATCTCGGTCTCGAATTCTTCCTCGAGCGCCATCACCAGTTCAACCGTATCCAACGAATCCGCGCCCAGATCGTCGACGAACGAGGACTCGTTCTTGATGTCGGCTTCATTGACACCAAGCTGCTCGGAAACAATCTTGCGGACGCGTTGTTCGATATTTTCCATCTAAGGGCTCCTTCCCTAAGGTTCAGGTATGAAACAAAAACTTACTTATTTTACCAAAAGACCGGTGCCTACTATACAAGCGGGCGAACCGGTCCGATCGCCCACCACCCTTGCGGGCTTTAATCCATGTACATGCCGCCATTTACGTGCAGAGTGGTCCCTGTAACGTAGGTAGCACCGGGAGAGGCCAGAAACACAACGGCTGCTGCCACATCCTCGGGTTGACCAAAACGTCCCAGCGGAACATTTGCGACCAGTGCCTGACGCTGCCCTTCTTCGAGCACGCGAGTCATGTCGGTATCGATAAACCCAGGTGCCACACAATTGACGGTGATATTACGGCTCCCCAATTCGCGTGCCAAGGAACGGCTCATGCCAGCGACACCGGCCTTGGCTGCGCAGTAATTCGCCTGGCCAGGGTTGCCGGCATGACCGACCACTGAGGTCACGTTAATGATACGCCCCTGCCTTGCCTTCATCATGCCACGCATCACCGCCTTGCACAGGCGGAAGACAGACTTGAGGTTGGTGTCAATAACAGCGTCCCATTCCTCGTCTTTCATTCTCATGGCAAGATTGTCACGGGTAATGCCAGCGTTATTGACCAAAATCGTCGGCACACCAAAATCTTTTTCCACCGCGTCCAGAACAGCGTCGACTTGCGCTGCTTCACGCACCTCGAGAACGACCCCGGCACCTTTAACCCCGGCCTGCTCCAGATAGGCTCCAATTTTCTCGGCACCTTCCGGCGTGGTTGCCGTTCCGACAACCACAGCTCCGTGCTTGCCAAGTTCGAGAGCAATCGCCTTGCCGATCCCGCGAGAGGCCCCTGTTACGAGAGCGATTTGTCCATTCAGCATCGTTTTACTCCAAACTCAACAAGGCCGCATCAATCGCAGCCGCATCAGCCAGGGCAACCCCATTGACCCCATCGGCACAACGCTTGACGAGACCTGCGAGCACTTTTCCAGGACCGCATTCAGCAACCGAGCCCACGCCCATCCCGGCCATTTTCTGGATCGTTTCGACCCAGCGTACGGGCGAGTATGCCTGTCGAATCAAGGCATCCTTGATCCGCAGCGGATCCGACTCGATCGCAACGTCTACGTTGTTGATGACCGGAATCACGGGAGATGCAAACTCGAGTTCAGCGAGCCGTTTTGCCAGTTTGTCTGCTGCCGGACGAATCAGTGAAGAATGGAATGGGGCCGATACCGGCAGCAGCACAGCACGTTTGGCTCCGCGCGCCTTACAACCTTCGCAGGCACGCTCAACAGCGGCTTTGCTACCAGCTATCACGGTCTGCCCGGGCGCATTGAAGTTCACCGGTTCGACGACGGATCCCGCACCACCTTCGGCGATGGCTTCAGCACAGGCTTCCCGAATCTTATCGTCATCCAGATTCAAAATCGCCGCCATGGCCCCCGTACCCACGGGAACGGCTTCCTGCATGGCCGAGGCACGAAGCCGAACGAGCGGAACGGCATCCTTGAAGCCGATCACTCCCGCCGCCACCAGTGCCGAGTACTCCCCAAGACTATGGCCAGCAACGACAGCGGGCTGCTTCCCACCCTTCTCCTGCCACAAACGGTAGGCAGCAATGGCCGCCGTCAACATCAATGGCTGAGTATTCACCGTCTGAGCAAGCATTTCAGCCGGACCATCGACGACGAGTTGCCAGAGATCCTGATTGAGTGTCGCAGAGGCTTCATCAAATGTTGCACGAATAATGGGGGAATCGCCGTACGCGCCCATCATTCCGACTGACTGGGATCCCTGACCGGGAAAAACAAATGCAAATGCCACGGTAGACTCCTTGCGTAGAATCTTAAAATTCGAGAAGTGCAGCGCCCCAGGTGAAACCGCCGCCGACACCCTCAAGCAGTATTTTCTGTCCACGCTGGATACGCCCATCTCGGAGCGCAGCATCAAGAGCCAGCGGCACCGACGCGGCGGACGTATTCCCGTGCTTGTCGACAGTTACAACCACCTTGCTCATGTTGACCCCCAATTTCTTGCCGGTCGACTCGATAATTCGAATGTTGGCCTGATGCGGGATCAGCCAATCGATGGACTCGGATGCCACATCAGCAGCGGCACAGCACTCCTTGGCAACTTCGGATAAAACACGAACTGCGAATTTGAAGACCGCCTGCCCATCCATGCGCAGGAAGGGATCACCGATGACCTTGCCGCCACAGACGTTGCCAGGTACTGACAAAATGCCGTGATGAGCACCATCTGCATGCGCTGCGGTAGCCAGGATACCGGGCTTCTCCGATGCCTCCAGAACCACAGCCCCGGCACCATCGCCAAACAGAACGCAGGTCGCCCGATCGTTCCAGTCGAGGATACGGGAAAACACTTCGGCACCGACCACGAGCACTTTTTTGTGGCTTCCCGAGCGAATGAACTTCTCCGCGACAGTCAGGGCATAGACAAAACCACTGCAGACGGCCTGAACATCGAAAGCCATTGCTCCCTGATTACCTAGCTTGGTTTGCAGCAGGCATGCCGTACTCGGAAAAATGTAATCCGGGGTTGAGGTTGCAACGATGATGAGGTCGAGCTCTGCCGCCTCAATCCCGGCGTCTGCCAAAGCAATCCGGCTAGCTTCATAGCCGAGGTCGCTGGATTTGACACCTTCGGCTGCGATATGACGGGTCCGGATACCCGTCCGAGTGACGATCCACTCGTCACTTGTATCAACACCGCGCTTTACAAGGTCCTCATTGCTAACCGGGGCTCCAGGCAAAAAACTACCCACACCGACAATACGTGCGTACATTCAGGTGTTCTCCGATACGGGATGTAATTGCGCGACCCGTGCGCTGATGCGTTCCAATACGCCCGAACGCGCTTCATCGGCAGCACGCCCCAGAGCGTTACCGAAGGAAAAGGCATCCGCGGAGCCGTGGCTCTTGACGACGATGCCTCGCAATCCAAGCAAGGTGGCGCCGTTGTAACGGCGGTGGTCGACGCGTTTTTTAAAATTATTCAGTACAGGGAGTGCCAGCAAGGCAATCAATTTGGTCAGCAGATTGCGCTTAAATTCGAGCTTGAGAAAACCAGCCAGCATCTGGGCCAAACCTTCCGAAGCCTTTAGTGCAACGTTTCCAACGAATCCGTCGCACACAACGACCTCGGCGTCGCCTTTATAAACACCATCGCCTTCAACGTTGCCGACGAAATTCAGGCCGGAATTACGCAAAAGATCAGCCGTGCGCTTGACGACATCATTCCCCTTGATATCTTCCTCGCCAATATTGAGCAAACCAACCGTTGGTTCTGCCCCGTCTTTATGATCGAGAGATGCGACAAGGGATGCACCCATGATGGCAAACTGCAGCAGATGATCAGGCGTGCAGTCGACATTGGCCCCAAGATCAAGCACATGGACATGGCCACGACTGGTCGGCAGGATGCCGCAAATGGCCGGCCGATCAATACCGGGAAGCGTCTTCAGGACAAACCGAGAGATCGCCATGAGTGCACCGGTATTTCCGGCCGACACACAGGCATCCGCCTCGCCATGTTTGACAAGATCAATTGCGACACGCATCGAAGAGTCCTTCTTATTGCGTATCGCGAGCGCAGGAGCTTCGTCCATGGCAACGACTTGCGACGCATGGCGAATGGAAAGAGTTGGATAGTCCTGACCAGCCAAATGCTGACGCAGGATTTCTTGCTGCCCTACAAGCACCACTTTGACATCTGCATGACGGCGAACAAAGTCAAGCGCGGCGGGGACAGTGACTGATGGGCCATGATCGCCGCCCATACAGTCGATTGCGACAGTAACAGTCATCCGAAAAAAGGCAAAATAAAAGGCAGGTGACTCCCAGACGGGGAGCCTTTCCTGCCTATTTTGAGCCTATTACTCGCCCGAACCCTTGGCAACCTTCTTGCCACGATAAAAACCCGAGGGGCTCACGTGGTGACGCAAGTGGACTTCACCAGTCGTCGGCTCGACGGCCAGCGGCGGGTTGGTCAGAAAGTCATGAGCACGGTGCATGCCACGCTTGGACGGGGATTTTTTATTCTGTTGAACGGCCATAATTCACTCCATTTATCAAATTCACTGCACCTTGGGCTTCAAGCTTTTGAGCACGGCAAATGGGGACACAACCCCATCTTCTTGCGCCGCTGAAGGCAAGGCACAACTTTCGTGACGCGGAGCCGATGGCAAGCCGAGAATAATCTCGTCTTCAATCAATGCAACCACATCGACTTCGCTTTGCGCCGGAAGAAAATCTTTTGAGTCATCCTCAAGTTCTTCCTGCGTCAACTCATCCTCATTGTCGATGAACTCCAGCACATTGGCGACCTGAAGCTGAAAACCCACGCCTTCAAGACAGCGCTGACAGCACAGCGACAACACTCCGTCCAGCTGCAAATGCAATTGAGCCCTGTTGCGCGGCCCCACAGCCCCTTCGACCCGGTACCGAACAAAACCGACTGAATCAGTCAGCATATCCTGTACCCGCTCAAACATGGCGATGGGCAACTCGCCTTGCAACACTCGCGCATCACGCGCAAAAGGCAGGCAATCAATTACAATCCGTTGCGACATAAGGGGCGCATGATATTATTTTTGGCTGCCGAAGTCAAAGCCTGCTGCGCAACTCTTTGGATTTTTTCTTCTTTTCGTCATTTGCAGCAAATTTGCTGCCATTTTCGCCGAACCATTCATGAATTTCCCGCATCTTGTTCTCGCTTCGACCTCTCCTTTTCGCCGAGAGCTACTCAGCCGCCTCGAAATTCCCTTTCAAGTTGCAAATCCAGCTACGGATGAAACCCCCTTCCAAGGAGAAACTCCCGAAGCGACCGCACTTCGCCTTGCGGAAGAAAAGGCTCGCGCCGTCGCCCATGATTTCCCGGACTCCCTGATCATCGGCAGCGACCAAGTAGCCTGCCTCGGCACGCAAACGTTCGGCAAACCCGGCACACATGAAAATGCAGTCCGCCAACTCCAAGCAATGCGCGGCCAGACAATCAACTTCTTTACCGGACTCTGCCTGCTCGATACACGCAATGACTCCTGCCAGGTTCGTGGCATTCCAACCCGCGTAACCTTCCGGAACCTGAGTGACGCAGCGATCGAAAATTATTTATTGCGAGAACAGCCTTACAACTGCGCCGGAAGTGCAAAATCCGAAGGCTTGGGTATCGCCCTAATCGCGCGCATCGAAGGCGACGACCCAAACGCACTGATTGGATTGCCGCTCATCGCACTCTGCGACATGCTCTTGGATCGAGGCATATCTGTTTTATAAACAAACAACTACAATCTTTATATAAAGCAATTTGTGAACAAAGGAATACTCTATCTGATCCCTGTTCCTCTGGGTGACACCTTACCCGAGGCCGTCCTGCCACAGGCTGTTAAGGAATGCGCAGCGAACCTGCAGCACTTTGTCGCGGAGAACGCAAAATCGGCGCGAGCCTTCCTGAAGGCATTACCGAGTACCATCCCCCTCCAACAAATCGATATCCGAGAACTGAGCGAACACACCCGCAACGACTCGGTTAAGGAACTCATCGCCCCTCTCCTGGCAGGACACAACCTGGGGTTGATTTCCGAAGCCGGCTGCCCGGCTGTAGCCGACCCCGGCGCCTTGCTGGTTGCTGCGGCCCACGCTCAAGGAATTCAGGTCGCGCCCTGTATCGGACCCTCGTCGATACTACTTGCCCTCATGGGTTCCGGACTGAGCGGGCAGAATTTCACATTTCTCGGCTACCTGCCAGCCAAGGATGATTTGCGGCACAAGCGCATCCTTGGCATCGAGTCAGAATCCCGCCGCGAACAAAGAACGCAGATTTTCATCGAAACGCCCTACCGGAACCGTCAACTCTTCGAAGCACTGCTTCGCCACTGCGCACCAAAGACGCGCCTATGCCTGGCGACCGACCTGACTCTGCCCAGCCAGTGCATCCAGTCGCAATCCATCGCCCAATGGCGAAAATCTGAGCCGCCGCAAATCGACCGTCGCCCAACCGTATTCCTGATTCAGGCGTAACGTCGCTTAGCGCAGCACCGGACGATCACCCGATCCAAAGAGACGCAATGACAAACCCTGTGCCATTTCGGCACCAAAGCGCCGAACAAAGCGCTCCGCTATATTCTCTTTGACGGAGTAATCGAGCACCAACTCTGCCTTGATGACGTCACGGGCCACCGAATCCACCGTTCCGAAGTCGTCCGCCAATCCCATGGCCACACTCTGACTTCCCGTCCACATTAAACCCGAAAAAGTATCAGGCGCCTCCTTGAGTCGGCTACCCCGCCCTTGGCGAACGACGTCAATAAACTGGCGATGGATTTCCCCAAGCAAGGTTTGAGCATGCTCTTTCTGTTTCTGATCCTGCGGGGAAAATGGGTCGAGGAATCCTTTGTTCTGGCCCGCCGTTAACAAACGCCGCTCCACGCCCACTTTGTCCATCGCGCCAGTAAAGCCAAAGCCGTCCATCAACACACCGATGGAACCGACGATACTGGCCTTGTTGACGAAAATTTTATCGGCGGCTGCGGCGACATAATATCCGCCCGAGGCGCAGATATCCTCGACAACCACATAGAGCGGGATTTCTGGATGCTTGGCACGCAAACGGCGGATTTCGTCATACACAATACCGGACTGGACGGGACTCCCCCCGGGGCTGTTTATACGCAGGATCACCCCTGCCGTTCCCTTGTCCTCAAAGGCTGAATGCAAGGCACCGCTGATTTTGTCGGCACTGGAATCGCCGGTAGCATCGATTGTTCCACGCACGTTGATCAAGGCAGTATGTTTGCTTTCTGCCAGTTTCTCAGCGCCCCCCCAGTCGACAACAAGGACAAGCACAGCCACAAAATAAGCCAAAGCCGCCAGCTTAAAGAATATGCCCCATCGACGCTTTGCTTTTTGCTCCTGCAGCGTCGCCATAGCGATCTTCTCAAGGAGATCTCGCTCCCAAGGGGATTGGTTTTGAGGATTATCCACTGTTCTATTCCAGAAAAAACCGATACAAAATCGTCAGCTAGGAGTAGCTGATACACGCGTTGTCGGCAGAGATATTGTCCTAGCCTGGGACAAGTCTACCAGTCCATTCTTGCCAATATGGAATGCAAGCCGAAAATCAGGCATTAAGCCGAAGCCACCCAAGCATTTCTGCCACATCGGCAAAGCAGGCATCCGGCTCGATTGACAACAGCGATTCTTTTGGATGAGCGCCATAACTGACCGCCAGTGCAGAGACACCTGCATTCCGTGCCATTTGTAGATCGTGAACAGTGTCCCCGATCATCACCGTCCGATCTGGCTCCACCTCCAACTCTTCCATGAGCTCCATCAGCATTTGTGGGTGTGGTTTTGAAAAACACTCGTCAGCACAGCGACTGGCATGGAAAAAACTGCCCAAACCTGAATGCTCGAAAGCACGCTCAAGGCCACGCCTGGATTTGCCTGTTGCAACCGCCAGGGAATACCCACCAGCTTGTAACTCGCCCATCAAAGATGGGACACCCTCAAACAGACATAGATCCTGGTCGCAGGACAGGTAGTGATAACGATACCGAGCGATGATTTCGGAGACGGAGTCTTCGGGCAAATCAGGGACAGCAATCCGCAAGGCATCTGCAAGGCCAAGACCGATCACCTGCCGAGCCATCTCATCCGCAGGCTCGGGCAGACACAAATCTCGACACGCCGCCTTTATTGACCTGACGATCGCTCCCGTCGAATCAAGAATGGTGCCATCCCAATCAAACACAATCAGATCAAATCGCTTGCCCATAGTCCTGCTTTTCATTTTTTGAGATGACTTCAATGAAATTTCTTAGCGCAACAGGTAACGGGGATTCAAGTTCAAGCGCAGCACCAGTTAAAGGATGCGAAAACCGCATTCGCCATGCATGCAAGAACATTCTTTTTAACCCGATCCGCATTAATTCCCGGTTAAACTCGAAATCGCCATATTTTTCATCGCCGGCGATCGGAAATCCGAGACTCGCCAGATGAACGCGAATTTGATGCGTGCGCCCCGTCTTGAGTTCAGCCTCGAGCAGACTAAAGTTCTCCCATCGCGCGACAAGGCGAAAAACCGTATGCGACGGCTTGCCCGCTGGATCAACACGAACCCGTCGCTCTCCATTGTCCAGCAGGTACTTATGGAGAGGCTGCTTGGCGTGACGGACTGGATCCATCCAACGCCCCTTAACCAGCGTCAGATACCTTTTATCCGCCCCTCGCCCTCCGCTTTGTCCGCCTTCACGGAACATGTCGTGCAAGGCAGTCAATGCAGAACGCTTCTTGCCTACGAGGAGAATTCCAGAGGTTTCTCGATCGAGGCGATGGGCAAGTTCAAGGTATCGCGCCAAAGGACGCTGACGACGCAACGCCTCGATCACTCCAAAACTGACGCCACTTCCACCATGCACTGCGATTCCGGCTGGCTTATCGACAACCAATAATGCTTCGTCTTCGTAAAGCGCAGGGAGGTCTGCCTTGATCTCTGCCCCCGCGACAATTTCTGCTGTGGATTGAGCGATGCGGATCGGAGGAAGCCGCAGGAGGTCCCCTTCTTGCAAACGGTGCGACACGTCGATGCGCTTTCCATTGACACGCACCTCACCACTTCGAACGATGCGGTAGATATGGCTTTTTGGGACACCTTTGCATATTTTGAGCAAGTAGTTATCAAGGCGTTGCCCGTGCCCGTTATCGTCAATACGGGCCTGGGTAACAGAATTTTTGCTCACTTCGGCCATTTTGAAATATACTGAATTTGTTTTGCGTCACGTTTTGAAAGAAACGATGACCCGTTAGACCGTCGAGCGGCGCCGATTCTTTGGTAATTGCGACGCACTTTCCGGCAGGCATCATTCGTTTCTCTTGTAACGACCTGTACAAGATCAAAACGCCGCAAACACCTGGTTAAGTACGCTCACCAAAAGTAGCGATACTACTTGATTTGCGCGCGCCAAGCACGTTCGGATCGCCCCAAGCAGATTCCCGTACTCCTGATTACGCAGGAGTCACAGTTGTAACCAACAGCGAGAAAAATCATTAGTTGCCTTACTGGAGAGCCCAAGAAGCGCCCCATGCCCACCAACTAATCCGTCGCTGCCTGCACAAGGCGCTCCTCCCGTCCCTGCGCGCGGGAGCCCATCATGAAACGCATGCTCTTCAATGCGACACAGGCCGAAGAACTTCGTGTCGCCATTGTTGATGGTCAGAAACTCATTGACCTCGACATTGAATCGGCCGCAAAAGAACAGAAGAAAAGCAATATTTACAAAGCGGTAATTACCCGTATCGAGCCTAGCCTCGAAGCGGCTTTCGTAGACTATGGTGCGGAAAGACACGGCTTCCTGCCGTTCAAGGAAATTTCACGCTCCTACTTCCAGCCGGGTGTCGAAGCCAGTAAAGCGACCATTCGTGAAGCGCTTCGCGAAGGCCAGGAACTCATCGTTCAGGTTGACAAGGACGAACGCGGCAACAAGGGCGCTGCGCTGACCACATTCATCAGCCTTGCCGGTCGCTACCTTGTCCTCATGCCCAACAATCCGCGCGGGGGTGGTGTTTCACGTCGCGTGGAGGGCGATGAGCGCGCTGAACTGCGCGAAGTCATGGACCAATTGCAGGTTCCGCAAGGGATGAGCCTGATCGCCCGTACCGCTGCGATCGGACGTTCGGCCGAAGAACTGCAATGGGACCTCAATTACCTGATGCAACTCTGGAAGGCTATCGAAGGCGCCGCCAATCAACAGAAAGGTGCTTTCCTGATCTATCAGGAAGGTAGCTTGGTAATCCGCGCAATTCGTGACTACTTCCAGCCGGACATTGGTGAAATCCTGATCGATACCGACGAAGTCTTCGAGCAGGCACGCCAATTCATGGCACATGTCATGCCGGCGACCGTCAATCGCATCAAACGTTATCGTGACGACGTTCCGCTGTTCTCTCGTTTCCAGATCGAACACCAGATCGAGTCGGCCTACTCGCGCCAGGTCACCCTGCCCTCTGGCGGCGCCATTGTCATTGACCATACCGAAGCGCTGGTATCAGTGGACGTCAACTCCGGTCGTGCCACACGCGGAGCCGACATCGAAGAAACTGCTTTCAAGACCAATCTGGAAGCGGCCGAGGAAGTCGCCCGCCAGCTCCGTCTTCGCGACTTGGGTGGGTTGATCATCATCGACTTCATCGACATGGAGAACCAGCGCAATCAGCGTGAAGTGGAAAACCGTCTGCGTGATGCTTTGCGCCATGATCGCGCGCGCGTGCAGACGGGTAAAATCAGCCGTTTCGGGCTGATGGAACTCTCACGCCAACGCTTGCGCCCGGCGCTTGCTGAAACAAGCTACATCCCATGCCCGCGCTGCTCCGGCACCGGCCACATCCGTAGCGCCGAATCAGCCGCTCTGCACATCCTGCGCATCCTTGAAGAAGAAGCGATGAAGGAAAACACAGGCGCGGTGCACGTTCAGGTGCCGGTCGATGTGGCCACATTCCTGCTCAACGAGAAGCGCCCGGATATTCAGGCCATCGAATTGCGGCACAAGGTTAACATCCTGTTGATTCCCAACATCCACCTTGAAACTCCGCAACACACTATCCAACGCCTGCGACATGACGAACTGAATCAGGACGACCAGCCCCTGCCATCCTACAAAATGGTTGAAACGCCCGCTGAGGAATCGCCCAAACTTGCCGGGCCAGGGACCGAAACACGGGCACCGCGCCAGGAAGCCGCCATCAAGGGCATCACCCCGGCCCAGCCAGCGCCAGTTGTGAGCGAGAGGGAAAAGGAAAAGGTCGCGAGCGAAAGCAAGCCTGGTTTCTTTGGCCGCATCATGTCTTGGTTCCGCGGCGAACCCGAACCGGAAAAGACGCCTCAGCCTGAGAAAAAAACCCGTAACAACAACCAACGCCAGGATCAGCCTCGCGACAACCGTCGCGGCCCACGCGGTGCTCGCCGTGAAGACGAGCGCGAGACCCGTGGCAATCGTGAATCGCGTCCCGCGCGCGAAGAGAAAGCACGCGATAACAAAGAGGCGCGTGACCAACAGCCTCAAACACGTGAGCCCCGCGAACCGCGTGAAAACCGCCGGCAGCAAAAAGAGCCTCGGCCGGAGCGCAAGGAAGCGCAGCCCACACCCAGCGTTGTCGAAGACAAACAGACCATCCCTGCGCAGCAAACCGACAATCGGCCGGAAGGTCAGAGCCAAGACGAGAACACGAGCAACAACAGCCGCCGTCGTGGACGTCGCGGTGGTCGTCGGGACCGTGGCCAGCGAGGTGAAGAGCTTGCAGCACAAGGTGGTGAAGGCCAGTCTGCCAATGCTGCAGCGGCCGCTGTCGCCGGTAGTGTTGCAGTTACCGCAGTAGCAATCAGCCTGACTGAAGAGCGCTCGCCAGAGCCCCCTGCGCCTGAGCCAAAGGCTGGAACTGCGCCTGTAAGCGAATCCACGCCAGTTGCCAATGAAATTGTGCTCAGCACAGCAATAGCAATTGAGGCTGAAAGCAAGCCTGACGCGGCGGCTGTGGATGTGACGATCAGCGCTCCGGCAGTCATGCAGCCAGTTGTTTCGACAGAACAGGCGATTGAGGCACCCACCATCACCGCCGAAACTGTTGCCACCGTAACACCCACAGAACCCGCCTTTGCTATCGAAGCGAACCCGGCGCAGGCAAGTGCAACGGAAACCGTCCCAGTCACGACCACATCAGCGCTCACTGAGACCGAGTCGAATTCGGCCGTGGTAGTTTCAAACGAGACAGTAGTTACTGAGATGGTTGCATTTGCACCAGCTCCAGCACTCGAAACCACTGGCAGTTCCGAAGCGCCTACCTCATCGGTTCCGGAACAGAACACCGCTGTGTTTGATATTTCGCAAGCACTGGAGGCGAGCGGCCTGGTCATGGTGGAAACAAGCCAAGTTAAGACTCAAAACTGGTTACCGGACCAGCCGGAAGTTGAAACCCCGCGCCCACGTCGCCGCCGCCCTGCCCCGGCACAAGACAACCAGGAACCCTTGATCATGGTAGAGACGCAAAAGTAGCACCAACACAAACCAGTTGCATAACAGCTTACAACTGTGCCAAAAAAGCCCCCGAAACCTCGGGGGCTTTTTTTTGGATGGAGCCATCCGTTTCCCGTTTCCTCAACAGCATCAATCGCAGCTCGGTCATCGCCTGTTTGCCAAACAGGCGTCCAAGACCCCTTGGGCACCGGACTCAATCATGTCAAGAACGCGCTCAAAGCCATCACTGCCACCGTAGTAGGGATCTGGCACATCAGCGCGATAAAATGCGCTCGAAAAATCCATGAAGAGATGGACTTTCTCCTGCTGCGCCGACGGGCAGAGGCGTCGCAATTCGGCGAGCACCGGGCTATCCATGGCCAAAACAAGATCGAAACGTTCGAAGTCGGCGGCAACCAGCCTTCGCGACCGGATTGCTGAAAGATCATAGCCGCGACGCCGTGCCGCCTGTTGTGAGCGGGAATCAGGTGCCTCACCCACATGGTACGACGTTGTTCCTGCGGAGTCGGATTCGATTTGATCAGTTAATGAACGTTTCCGAAGAAGAGCTTGAAACACCCCCTGCGCTGTGGGAGATCGGCAAATATTGCCAACACAAACAAACAACACGCGCATATGCCCGATTCTTTTGGCTGGATCACAATTTGTCGCGTTCAACACATCACTCACCGTCATGATTAGCCGTACCGAACAAAAGAGCTTTGGCACGAAATAACTCGTCTCTCAGTTGGGCGGCTTTTTCGAACTCGAGATTCTGAGCGCATTTGCCCATTGCCTGTTCAAGGCGCTTGATCTCACGCGTCAGTTGTTTTTCGTTCATCGCCTTGAGCGCTTCCCCGGACTGATTTGCTTCGGATGCCATAAGCTCACGCGCTTGAGCTGCCTGATCATAGACACCGTCAATGATGTCGCGCATACGCATGCTCACACTCCGTGG